>NZ_JACAGG010000022.1:0-47099 GCF_030324375.1 Empedobacter sp. R132-2 | reverse complement strand
ATTTTTTATTCCTTTCATAATTGTAAGATAAGTATTATATACCTTTTCTTACTCTGGAACTTTCGTTAGGATATCCATTTGTTATTTATACGAAAGAATAGATATAGAGAGTTTTTTACGAAACTTGACTATATTTTACTTCGTAAATTACGATGATGTGACGCAATTCTCCGCTATGCTACGAATCGCGTCACATCGGTTGACGGATTACATCCGATAATGTACACATTTCATCGCTATCGCTCCGAACTGCGTACATCATCGAATTTGCTAAATAAAAAATACACGCAACTTCGTTGCTATATTTTTTATTTAGCAAATCCGTCAACCGTTAGCAGCAAGCTTTCTAAAACATTACTCTAAAATAATATTACTTTTATGTTTGAATTAATTTGGATTTTATTAAATATAGCAATATTTATATATTTCTTATTTATATGCTTTGAAGTATTAAAGTATATTAAAAACAAAATAGGAATTCTAAAAACTGTAATTTTAACGATTGGATTAATTTCTATAATTTCACAAAATTCATCAAATGAATATAATTTCATTGACTTATCAAATAAATCTAATACATATACAGAAAAGTTTAAAATTGATGAATTAATTGAAAATAAAATTATCTCAAAAATAAATCTATCTATATTCTATATTAAGAAAGATAATGAAATAAAATTTACAGATGTAAAAACAGAAAAGTTAGGTATTATTGGTGGTACAGAATTGGAAATTCATTCTATAGCTTTTAATAAAACTGAAATTAGTAAACAATACAATTATCGTTTGTATGCATCAAAAATATGGAAAATTCTTGGGTTTAGAATTTATACAGAAAGTAAAGAATATGACGGCGAGTTTATAATAAAATGATAAAAGCCAGCAGCTAACATAGGTAATTGTTGCACAACTCCAATTTTAGCTACAAAAACACAATATAGTACAAATAACAACCTCACTAAGTGTTTTAAGCGAGGTTTTTTGTATTACACAACAAGGTGTAAAATATAGTTTTTTTTATATATTTGAGTTTAATTTTACGAAATTTTTCTTATTATTTATTTCGTAAATTACGATGTTAGCGAAATACTTTAAGTATAAACATCCAAATTATTTAACATCCAAATATAGTACATATCCCAAAGCTTATTCTTATATTTGTAAAAAAAATACAAATTTTAAAATAAGAAGAAATGATTGAAGAATTTAATTTCGGAAACTTTTGGTCATTTAAGGATGAACAAACCTTAAATATGACTGCTGCAAAAATTAAATCATTTCATCCGTCAATTGATAAGCGTAATGTAATTGAAATTGATGATAAAATGTCATTAATTAAATCCAAAGCAATTTATGGTGCAAATGCTAGTGGTAAAAGTAATATTATTAAAGCATTAGTTACTTTTATTCGTATTGTAACATCATCTGTAAAAGACGATAAAATTTTAAATATTATTGAGCCTTTTAAATTATCAGTAGATAAATTAAAAGAGCCAACTTTTTTCCAATTGGTATTTAGAATTAAAAATATAAAATACAGATATGGATTCGAGGCAGATGAAAATTGCATTAAAAGTGAATGGTTATTCTATACTCCTAATAAACGAGAACAAACTTTGTTTATTAGAGAAGAACAAGAAATTCTAGAAGTCAATGATAAGCATTTTGAAGAAGGCAGTAAATTCATTTCGTTACTTGACGACGATGAAAATACTATTTTTAGAACTAATTCTTTGTTCTTAACATCATTAGCTTCATTTGGCTTTGGTAAAATGTCTAAATCAGTAATTAAAGCAATTTCTTCAATTATTGTGATCAATGGTTTAGGGCATAGTGGTATGTACTCAGCTGCTGGTGATGCATTGGATGATTTAAATAAAAAGAAATTTATTTTAGACTTTTTAAAAAATGCTGATACGGGGATTAATGATATTGAAAATATTGAAATAACTAAAGATAATTTACCAGAAGATGCTGATGATGATTTAAAAAAAGAATTTAAAAAGGGAAATATCATCGTTTCTAGTCGTAGTCAATATGAAGGAAATAAAAAAGTTGGCAACGTTCCATTTGTATTAAGTGGACAAGAATCAGAAGGAACTATCAAAATGTTTGAATTAAGTCCATTCATCTTTAATGCATTAAATGAAGGTCGCACTTTAATTATTGATGAATTTGATTCAAGATTTCATCCACTTTTAACTAAAAAAATTGTTGAACTTTTCAACTCTGAATCAAATAAAAATTCACAATTAATTTTTACAACTCACGATACAAATCTCTTAAGTTCAGAAATTTTACGAAGAGACCAAATCGACTTTGTAGAAAAAGACAAATATGGTGCAAGTCATTTATATACTTTAGTTGAAATTAAAGGTGTTAGAAACAATGCATCTTTTGAAAAGGATTATATTCAAGGTAAATATGGAGCTATTCCATTCTTAGGTAATTTTTCATCTCTATTAAATTTTGATTATGCCGAAACCAACTAGAGCTGTAAAAAAGACAGATAAGAACAAAGCTTGGAATAGAAAAGCTAAACCAAGTAGTTATCAAATAGAAACTATACCGATAAGAAAATCTATTTTAATAGTTTGTGAAGGCCAAACTGAAAAATTATATTTTGAATCATTTCCAGTTCTAGGTTTGAAGGTTGAAGCTGTAGATTTGGGAGGTCAATCAAAAACTAAGCTAGTTGATAGCACACAAAAAATAATAGAAAGCTCAGAATATGAATATGATGAAGTATGGTGTGTATTTGATATGGATTTTAAAAATGGTGCTGATGAATATGCTGATTTTGACAATGCAATTGAAAAAGCAAATACACTAGGTAACGAAGTTGCATATTCAAATGATTCTTTTGAATTATGGTTTTATTTACATTATAATAAAATCGAAGCTCAACAATTAAGAACATTTTATTATGAGCAATTGAGCCAAAAATTTGGTATTAATTACGAAAGAGAAGGAAAAAAATATGCATTTTGTCAAAAAGTTTATTCTATTCTATTAAATGATGAACATGCCTCTCAAGAAAGAGCAATC
Source organism: Empedobacter sp. R132-2 (assembly GCF_030324375.1). NCBI lineage: Bacteria > Pseudomonadati > Bacteroidota > Flavobacteriia > Flavobacteriales > Weeksellaceae > Empedobacter > Empedobacter sp. R132-2. The sequence continues at coordinate 44,051 of NZ_JACAGG010000022.1, read as the reverse complement.
AAAAATGCTGATGAGTTATATGAGAGTCAAAAACATTTGATATATCATAAACAAAATCCAGTTACAACAGTATATAAATTAGTACAAACTCTGAATGAGAATGTAAGAAAATAAGTTCTTCCGCTAATAACTAAGCTTTCTTCTAGCCCGGAGGGGATGAGATGTTTTGCAAAATTATTTAAGACAGAAAATAATAAAATATAAACCTCGCTTAAAAACTCTAGCGAGGTTTTTTTACATTAATAACTAAAAATATAGTTAGATAATTTAGATGATTCCCTAAAAATCTGATTTATATGCTAATACTTCTGGGTTGTTTTTTATAAAAGATGTTACTGTTAATCTATGGACACCTAATATGCGACCGATGGCACTGTATGAAACATTCTTTTCTAATAACTCTTTAATTTGTTTTTCTTGCCCTGTTAATTTCGTTTTAGACGACTTTCTGCCTTTAGGGCGTCCAAGTATAACACCTTCTGCTTTTTTGCGTGCTAAAGCTTCTTTGGTACGTTGAGAAATTAAATTACGTTCTATTTCAGCAGAAAGACCAAAAGCAAAAGCTAATACTTTTGAATTAATGTCGCTACCTAATCTGTAATTATCTTTAATAGTCCATACTTGTATGTCTCTATTCATACATTCGTTTAGTACCCCCATTATCATTAGCAAGTTACGTCCTAAACGAGATAATTCGGAACATACTAAAATGTCGCCAGGTTTCATTTTTTTTAATAATTTACCTAATTTACGATCTTCTACTTGCTTGGCTCCTGATATTGTTTCTTCTATCCATTTGGTTACGAATAATTGTTGATTATCGCAGAACTGATTGATCTCGAATCGTTGATTTTCTACTGTTTGTTTGTCTGTACTTACTCTGATGTATCCGTAAATCATTCTTCATTTAATTTGATGCAAAAATGATGAGAAATTGTCTAAAAAAAATAAAGACTATTTTTTTATACAGAAATGAAACTACTTTAATTATTCAATAAAAAACTGATTAAAATAATCGACCTATTTTACGAGGCAGGGACATCAAAAAATACAGTTATGATTTTGCTGATTTATGGTTAATTACGTCCCATAATGGGATCAAAGAAAAGGGCATAAAACCAATAGATATAAATAATTACCCTGCGATTAAAGCACATTTAGATCAATTTTATTCTCAACTTGAAAAAAGATCAGATAAAGGAGATACACCTTACAACTTAAGGAACTGTGCTTATATGGACGATTTTTTTATGCAGAAAATCATATGGAAAAGAATAGGTTCTATTATACGATTTTCTTTCGATGAAAATCAAAATTACGGACTTGACAGTACTTGTATCTTAACAGGTAATATTAATCTTAAATATTTAGTTCTATTATTGAATTCTAAAATAGGGCATTATCAACTACGTGATGCACCCAAAACAGGAACTGGTGATTTACTTATTAGTGTTCAAGCTATACAACCTTTAAAATTTCCTTTATTTGATAATAAAGATGAATCAAAAGTAGATGATTTATATAATGGGATTAAGAATCAAAGAAAGAATATTGAATCAGATATCAATTATTTTATATATCAAAAATTTGAGTTTGATTCAAATGAAATAGAATTTATAGACTCTCAATAAATTCTATTTCATTTTCATTTAAATTATATAGATTATACAATAAATTATCAATTTTTAAATCCAATTCATCTGTTTTAATTTCATTATTTCTGTATTTATCAATTAGTACATTAATTTCATAATTGATATTATTTGAAACTTCTAATACTTTAATTTTTTCAAAAAAAATCTTACTTAATTCTCTAGTTCCCCCTTGAAGTTCTGGGAAGTTATCCTTAAAACAACATTTAAAAATTTTAGAATTAAAAAATGCAGTCAGATAAGCTATATTTTCACCTGTGATAATAAAACATTTTTGATTTACATAAACACCATCTAAGTCATATACAAAAGGTAAAAATTTTGTCATATTAGGATATATAATTTTTTGTATAGAAAAATCGTCCCAATAACTTATACTATCTTGGGTTTCAAACCACTTATTATTTGTCTTTTTTCGACATCCTTTATCTCCAGTTTGTTTTAATCTATCGTATCCAAAACTTAAAAGATGCTCTTTTACAGCAGGATATAGTTCAATATCTATTTTTAGGCTAGGATAGGTTGTTATAATGTATAAATCCGCAAAATCATAAGAATAACGCTTAATATCACGTCCACGTAGTAACGGTCGTATAATTTCGGCAGATTTTGGGTCTTGCTTAATCAGTTCTTCACGCTTTTTTCCATCAATAATAAAGGCATCATTAAATCCAGTTTTAATCCCGTAATTTATTCTAATATCCCAATCCTTTAAAGGTGTGCCAACTGCCTCAATTTTAGCTTTTATGCTTTGCTCTATAGGTGATAAAACTACCCAACTGTCAGATGAATTGAAGTCGATTAATGTTTGGTTTTGTCTAAAATAATCCCCCAAATTATTTATTACTTTTTCTTTTACGATACAAGCAAGAGTTCGGTATTGATTCTGTTGTTTTTTAAACATTAGAATATTAGTATCAACTGTTGCAGAATCAAATATTTGAATTCCTCCAAAATCAATTAAGACTTTAGGATTTGTTTGCTCAATAAAATATTTTCTTAAACTCTCTCCATAGGCAGCACGCATCCACTTATTGGAAGTAATAAAAATTAAGCATCCATTTTGTTTTAAAATATTATTTCCTAATTCGTAAAACAAACTATAGATGTCTCCCGTTTTTGCAAATGAAGCATAATTTAATTTTTGAAGCATATTACTTGCTTCTTTCATTTTTTGTAATTGAATATAAGGCGGATTCCCGATGATGACATCAAATCCTAGGTAAGAACCATCATCTGCTAATACTTCAGGAAACTCGAAGCGCCACTCGAAACTATTCTGAAACATGACATTGTCCAAAATTTCTTGTTTCTCTTTGGTTAATTTCTCTGCTTTTAGTTTCAATTTTTTTAAATTGTCTCTATCTGCTTTTTTAATCTTTTCTCCGAATAATGTTAAGTTATCTAAGCGTAATTTTTCGTTTTCATATTCACCTACGGCTTTAGATATTTTTTCTTTGATTTTAGCATCTAAAGTTGTTCTAAAATTATTTTTGATGTTTCGGATAATGGTTTCTACTTCAGCTTTTTTTGCTTTACTATTCGTGTGTTTGTACTCACTAACTGCAGTTTTATAGTCGTTTATTGAATATGTAACTTCTTTATTTTTAAACGCTTGTTTTAAACTGTCGTCTAACTTAAATCGGTGAACTAACGAATTACCACATTTAATATTGATATCGATATTTGGTAATGTTTGCAATTCGCCTTCAGTTGTGTAATATGCATTCTTTAACAGCTCTATCCATAGACGTAAACGACAAATATTTACCGAATTGGGATTGATGTCTACACCAAATAAACAATTCTCAATTAGGGTTTGTTTTTCATGAAACAATGTTTTTTGAATATGAAGACTATTAACATCTTGTCGATTATACTCGAATAATTCACCCTCGTTATAAGCAATATATAACTCATCATTTTCTATTGAAACTTCACACGGTATTCTTTCACCTTGTTCATTAGAAAGGATTCCTAATTCACTTTTTACAGCAATTAATTCATTTAAAGCAGAAACTAAAAAGTGCCCAGAACCTACAGCGGGATCACATATTTTTAAAGTATTGATGGTGTTATTTAATTTGATTCTATCCTCTTTTTTAAAGAAACTTTGACAATAAGCTTTTACATCTTCAAAAGTTTCGATAGAATGATGGTATTCTGCTTTGAATTTATCTACCACAGCCTCTCTAATCGCTTCTTTACACATAAACATTGTAATGTACCCAGGTGTATAGAATGAGCCGTCTTTGTATCCATTAATTTTCTCGAAGATTAGACCCAAAACCGAAGCATTAATTAAGGTTTTTCCATTTTGTTCATCTTCAATATCTGTATTGGCATCAGCCGAAAAATCGTATGAATCTAAAAATCGGAAGATATAATCGAGCGTATTTAATTTACCATTTAATTTTTTACCGTTATTATCTTTTAAAATTGTACCTGAAAAAACTTGCATTTCTTCATCTTTCAGTGCAGTAATATCAAATGTTAAACGCTCCATTTCACTATGTTCAAACAAACTACTGTTTAGATAAGGGATATTCTTGAAACGTTCCTTGTTTTTATCGTGTCTTTCATTTAATGGTCTTGCTAATGCTGAAAAGAATAAATCGTTTAAAGCATCATAACCATTTAGAAAATTAAAATTTAAGAATTTGTATTCTTTGGATTTGTTATAACTGACTAACTGTGATTCTAGTAATTTAAGAAATAGAATACGGTTGATCCAATTAATACATAACTCTAACCCTACATTGAAAGCTTTCTCTGGAGAATTTGGTATATTCGTTATACGATCTAGATAACTTTTATCTTCTAATGTATAAATTGTATTTTCTAGTATAGAAGCATAATCACGTTCTTTAGGATCTTTTCTTACAATTATCTTTTTAGACCCTGTTTTCTCTTTTATTTCTTCTAAACCGATAATATGAAGTAACTCTTTATAGAAATCATTGTTTAGCTTATTACTATCATTACCAAATGATTTACCTAATAAATGCGTATCAGAAAATAATTTATATAGGTTACTAATTTTAGTATCATTGTATTTTGTTATTTCTTTCGTGTCTAATTTAATGTGTACATAGGGAAGTTTGTCTTTTACCTTCTCAATATAAATTGCGGCTATTTCTTTATAGAATAGCTCGTTTTTAGCAGTGTCTTTTAATCCATCACGGAAACGCGCATATTCTTTTATTAATTCTGTATTTTTATAAAAATAATCGTAAAAGTCTTCCCCTTTGAAAAAGAACCATTCAATCCCATTGGTAACTATAATTTGCTTTATGTTATTATTCTTATAATCTATGCGTTCGCGTAAATAATATAATAAAACTTCTTGTAACGCTTTTTTATTGATATTATTCGTTGAAATAAATTCGGCTTTATTACTCGGTCTTTTGGCTTCTATAATAACACCAACATCACTTTTAGCTGTCTTATCTAAATAAATAGCTAAATCAATTCGATCTTTGGTATTGATTAAATTCTTTTGATAAAATGTATTGGTTAAGAACTTCTTTATAGGTTCTTTTAAATGTTCTTCAGATTCATTTCTACTATCACTAATTCCAATCGATTCTAAGCAAGCTAATAATTCAGATTTGAAATTTTCAACTTCTTTGCGGATTGGCTTAAATTGGCGATAAGCGGGATTTAATGCTTTAACGATAGATATCATTTCATATTAGTTTAGTTATTAAATATAACAATATATCTATAAAGAAATAAAATTTTAACATATAAAACTATCTAATAATTACTTATAAAGTTTAGTGTTTTTAAATATTTATCTCTATAATAATATTGTTATAATATTTTGGCCGCATCAAGAATGAATAAAACTAAGATTTATATCAAAAATGCTTAAAAAGCTCTTATCCTATAATTTTTTAGATATTCATCATAATTGGTGAGTTTGTTTAAAATGCACGAATTACATCAAACTCGTTGGAAATTCTTCTTCAATCATTTCAATTGATTCTATAGTTGATTTTCTTTTTCTGTTTTTATATAGTATTCTACATCTATTATTCCGTTATATCTAGTTAGATTAGAGTTCAATTCAGAATTACTATTTTCTAAACTAATAATCTTTTTTTCGAGTTCAGAAATTTTATCAAATTCTTTCTTTTTTAAAAAATCAAATATTCCCATCGCAATTAATTTTCTTGATACAACAAAACTACATAGAGCGTTACAATCTGATTTACGTGAAACCGTAAGTTTATAAAAAATTCGTTTTAATTCTTCTACAATCATTTTAATTAATTCAATTTTTAATTGTTCTTATAGTCGTAATCATTATCTTTATTCCAAAGTTGATGCTATGTGTTTTCATGTAAAAGTGACCAAAACAAAAGAACAGATTGAAAAGAAATCAAGGTTGAAATTCAAACCTGAAGTTACATTTGCGCCAAATCCTCATTTCAAAGGTTTTGATCATCCGAAATTACCTGTGATTACCAATCAACAAGATTATATTCATTTGTTGGAATGGGGTTTAATTCCGCATTGGGCTGGAAATGATTTTAATTCGAATAACACCTTAAACGCACGCATTGAAACTATAGATGAAAAACCATCTTTTCGAGATGCTTACACCAATCGTTGTGTGATATTGGTTGATGGCTTTTATGAGTGGCGACACGAAGGCAAAGACAAAATCAAATATGATATCGGAATCAACAATAATTTGATGTGTTTAGCAGGATTATATTCTGATGATACGTTTACGATTGTTACGACTGAAGCTGTCGGCATTATGGATTATATCCACAATACAAAACATCGTATGCCTGTAGTTTTAAATGATGATGAAAACTTAATGAATTGGTTAGATTGTAAACCAATTGTTCCGTTTACTGATTTCAGCTACCAGCGTGAAGATGGTCAAGTGAGTTTATTTGGATAATTCGGATTTTATATGTCGAAATAAGATTTTTCGGACATCCTTATTATCTTGTTTTTGTTCAATAAATGATTTCATTTCGTCTAGATTCTCAATTAAATGATCGCAATAGCCAAATCCTTTGTAAACTCCTTTTTCAATTAATACAATACCTTTTTCATTTTCAGTTCTTCCAACCAATTCAAATAAAAAGTCCTTTTTGGGTAAATGTATTGTTTTCAAAAATTGACGAACTCTTTTGTTGTAAAGTTTCACATCTTCCCTATTTATACAAGCTCCGTTACATTCTTCTAAACTATATTGAAAACAACTTGATTTGGTTTTATATAAACCATTTATTTTTTGACAAAGCTTATATTTATCTGTAATGTAAAATAAATAATCTTTTGCTTCATTTAACGATGTAAATGAGATAATTTCGTTCCCAGAGTTATCAATTTTCTTCACAATTAATGCATGATAACCATCCGAATTTATTTCTTTGTTCAAAGCATAGAAAAACTTAATTTTTCGTTGAGCTCGATTAAATAGTGGTAGATTTTGCTTAATTAGTTCAGATTCTCTCAACAAAGCAATTAATTCATTTCCTGTATTTTCAAATTGAATGGAATGCGTAAAATACTGTAGTTTGATTTCTTTTTTGTCAAGTGATTTGAAGTGCTGAATCAATCGTTTTCTAATGTCAATACTTTTTCCAATGTAGATAATATCTTGCTTGTCGTTGTATAAATAATACACGCCACAAATATTTTTTGGAACTTGGTCAACCAACATTTTCAATCTATCATTCAGTACCATGGCACAAATTTACTGAATCAATTTCTAATTATTATTTTTTAACACTTTTCCGCGACACCTTGTAGCGCTTTATTTGCTCAACTTTGTAACATGATGTATGCTTTAGTTGACTGCAATAATTTTTATGCTTCGTGCGAACGAGTTTTTAATCCAACCCTAAATGGAAAGCCAGTTGTGGTACTTTCTAACAATGATGGTTGTGTAATTGCACGTTCTAATGAAGCAAAAGATTTAGGCATTCCAATGGGTGCTCCTGCTTTTGAATACGAGAATAATTTTAGATTAAATAAAATTAATGTATTCTCATCCAATTATCCCTTATATGCGGATATGAGTAATCGCGTGATGATGATTTTAAAATCCTATTGTCCTGATATAGAAATTTATTCGATTGATGAATCTTTTCTTCTTTTCAAAGGCTTTGATAACTATGATTTGGTAAAGTACGCCCAAGAAATTAAACAAAAAATATATACCATTACCAAAATTCCAGTTTGTATTGGTATTGCTCCTACAAAGGCTTTAGCTAAAGTAGCAAATCGAATTGCGAAGAAATTTCCGAAACATCATAACGGCGTTTATATGATTGATTCGAAAGAGAAAATAAACAAAGCCTTAAAATGGTTAAAATGTGAGGATATCTGGGGAATTGGGCGACGTTTAGCTAAACGTTTATCTTATATCGGATGTCGTAATGCATATGATTTCACCTTGCTTGAAGATGAATACATCAAACGTAATTTCTCCATCGTCGAATTGCGTTTGAAAAAAGAATTATTAGGCGAAAGCGTTTTAAAATTAGATGAAGTTCAACGCAAAAAATCAATTGCGACCACTCGTAGTTTTGAGAAAACAATCAATGATTATGAAAATCTGAAAGAGCGTGTTTCTACTTTTGCTGTTTCTTGTGCCGAAAAGCTTAGAAAAGAACAATCTAAATGCAACATTATTACTGTTTTTGTGATGACCAATCGTTTTGATGAAAAGCAATCATTTGTTTCAAACTCATTAAGTACAACCTTAGATTTTGATTCGAATTCGAGTATCGTTTTGTCCAAATCTGCTTTATTTTTATTGGATAAATTGGTTCCTGCTGAAGGCAAAGTTCCTGATTATAAAAAAGCAGGCGTTATTGTTTCCGCAATTACGCCCGATAATCAAGCACAGATGAATTTATTTCATACAGAATCTCCAAAACATAAAGCGTTGATGAGTGTGATGGATAAATTAAATGCGAATTATGGCGATCATATGCTAAAATTAGCTTCGCAAGATGTTCGTAGAAAATGGAAAATGAAGCAAGAACGTTTATCACCTTGCTACACAACAAGATTTACAGATATTTTAAATGTTTATTAAATGGTACATTTTATTCAAGTTCCCAAATTCTCAGAAGAGTTAATCAATATCCCTATCAAAACAGATGGTGAAAAACGATTTGTTCAATTTTTTGGTGATGTTTCAGCAGGTTTCCCCTCTCCTGCTGCTGATTTTGTACAAAATAATATTAGTTTAGATGAAATTTTACTGAATCATCCCGAAGCAACTTATCTTAATCGTGTGGGTGGCGAAAGTATGTATCCTGAATATCTGAAAGGTGATTTACTTATCATTCGATCTGATATCGAACCCAGACATCATGATGATATTGTAGTATCGGTCAACAATTCCGAATATACTTTCAAACGTTATGATGCCATCAACAAACAATTGATTTCTCTTAATCCGAAATACAAAAATTGTATTCAATTACAAGATGAAGATGTTGTCATTATTTTGGGAGTTGTAACTGATTTGGTGAGGCATAAGAGGAATTAAATTAATTTTGAATATTAAATCATAATTAATACTTTTATAAAAGATTCAATCATCAAGAGTACATTAAGTACACCAACCGAGTTTAACAAACCACGGTGGTAAAGCGATGAGGGCTGTTCAGTCAAAAAATTGTCACTCTCTAAATTCTTAATGATTGATACTGTTTAATAAATTAAAGTATCAAAACAATGGAAAATTTAACTGAAAAATTTGAAAAAAACTTGATTTCACTTTCAGATCAAGAAGTAATTAACTCCTTCAATAAAGAGGTGGGTAATACTGGATGGGTAGCTGCACGAGCTCACTTTCTAAAAGCACTAACTAATCAATTCGAATCAAGAGAAATTGACTATTCAATCATTAAAAATGAAAATACAATTTCTTTCGCGAAAAAGGTTTTACTAAAGGAAAAAAAATTACACTATTAAAAAACATGAGCCGATTAGCATAAATAATCGGCTCATTTTATAAATTTATAACAATTCGTAAAGCTTTACCTCTCCTCCATTTTTTTCTTCGTAACTATTCGCCCAAGTAAAATAATCATATTCAATTTCTGACCAACTATTAGCTTCATATTCGAACCCATAGTTTAGGTTTACTTGATTCAATTCAATCGAAACGTGTAACCGATCTTTGTCTTCAAAATCAATTGATTTATCAAACAGCGTATTGTTATTTAGTTTTTTTAGTACAAGTTCAACCAAATTATTTGGATTATAATTTTTCAACATATCATCTAACATTATTTCGCCGACAATTACAAGGTCTAACGCTTCATTGAAACGATACAAAACCCAGTAATTTTTTAATGATTGAACTTGATCGATTTCAAAATCAGAACAGGTACAAAACGTGACATCAGAATAAACTTGACACATCAATTTAAGTTTTGATAAATATACTTTTTTATTTCAAAAGCTTCTATCCTATTCTACCTTTTTATTCGTTGTTTATTATCATAGCGTCTTATTTTGTCGCTATACTTCATTATATTTGAAAAAAAAGTACAAATATGGTTTTACGTAAAGTTTTATCCCTTAATAAGACTTTATTTGCAGTTATTGTATTTGTATATTTACAACAAAGAATTGATAAACAATTATGGCTAAAAAAGTACAAACCAAAAGTACAGAAGAAATCCTTTGGGATGCAGCAAATAAATTACGTGGTTCGATAGAACCGTCAGAATATAAACACGTGGTATTGAGTTTAATCTTCTTGAAATTTGCAAGTGATAAATTCATCAAACGCAGAGAAGAATTGATTGCAGAAGGTAAAGAAGCCTTCTTAGAAATACCCGAATTTTATCAGGCTGAAAACGTATTCTATCTTCCAGAAGAATCACGTTGGACGTACATCATCGAAAATGCCAAACAAGAAGACATTACCTTAAAAGTTGATACTGCACTTAAAACCATAGAACGTACCAACAAATCATTGGAAGGTGCGTTGCCAGATAATTATTTCTCAAGATTGGGATTGGATCAATCTAAGTTTTCGGCTTTATTGGATACCATCAACAACATCGATACGCTTCGTGATGAAGCCCAAGATATCGTGGGACGTGTGTACGAATATTTCTTAAGCAAATTTGCTATTGCCGAAGGAAAAGGAAAAGGTGAATTCTATACGCCGAAGTCGATTGTAAACTTGATTGCTGAAATGATTGAACCGTACAAGGGAAAAATCTATGACCCTTCTTGTGGTTCGGGTGGTATGTTTGTGCAATCGTTGAAGTTTATTGAGAAACACCAAGGAAACAAAAAAGACATTTCCATCTACGGACAAGAGTTAACGAATACCACATTTAAACTGGCTAAAATGAACTTAGCCATTCGTGGGATTTCTGCCAATTTAGGAAACAAAGCGGCCGATACATTTAGTGACGATCAGCACAAAGAACTGAAAGCCGATTACATCATGGCGAATCCGCCGTTCAACTTAAAAGATTGGCGCGCTGAAAACGAATTAACGGATGATCCACGTTGGACAGGTTACGAAGTTCCTCCAAAATCCAATGCCAACTATGCGTGGATTTTGAACATGATTTCTAAACTTTCCCAAAACGGTGTAGCTGGTTTTATCTTAGCGAATGGCGCTCTTTCGGGTGGTGGTGAAGAATACAAAATCCGTAAACAAATTATAGAAAACGACTTGGTAGAAGCAATTCTGATTTTGCCAGGAAGTATGTTTTATTCTACCGATATTAGTGTTTCTATGTGGATTATCAATAGAAACAAATTAGAACGTACTGTTGAGTTAAATGATGTTACAAAACATTATAGAGATAGAAGAAATGAAGTCTTATTCTTTGATTTAAGAAGAGAGGGAGTTCCTTTTGAAAAGAAATTTATCGAATTTGATGAAGTTACAATTTCTAAAATTTCACAAACCTATCATGATTGGCAACAAAAGGATTTTGAATCAACCTATCAAAATATTGAAGAGTTCTGTAAAAGTGTTCATATAGATGAAATTCGTAAGAAAGATTATTCTTTAGTTCCTAGTAAATTCATTGACTTCAAAAACATTGAAGAGAATTTCAATTTTGATGAAAAAATGAATGAAATTAAAACAGAACTATCATCTTTATTTGAACAAGAACAAACTTTAAAGAATGATGTAGTAAACGTATTTAAATCATTAGGTTATGAATTATAAACGACTTGGTGATTATATCATTGAAAAGGTTGAATTCAATGAGGGAAATAAATACGATTTATTACAAGGAGTAAGTAACAATAAATATTTTCAGAAAGCTAAGACAAACACAATAGGAGTAGATTTGTCAAAATATCGCGTGGCTCATCATAACCAATTTGTCTTTAACAGAGCTACTACTCGTAATGGAGATAAAATATCAATTGCATTAAGAAAAGGAGAAAGTTGTATTGTATCTCCTTCATATCGAATTTTTGAGGTTAAAGATGAAAATGTTTTAAATCCAGATTATTTATTGATGTGGTTTAAACGCCCAGAATTTGACCGATATGCACGATTTAAATCTCATGGTAGTGCCCATGAATTCTTTGATATGGATGAGATGAATGATGTAGAATTACCCATTCCATCCATCGAAAAACAACGCGAAATTGTAGCCCAATACCAAGCGGTAGCAAACAAAATAAAAGTCAACGAACGAATCTGTGAGAAGTTGGAAGCCACCGCTCAAACCTTATACAAACAATGGTTTGTCGATTTTGAGTTCCCGAACGAAGAAGGACAACCTTATAAATCTTCTGGCGGTGCAATGGTGTACAACCAAGAATTAGAAAAGGAAATCCCTGAGGGTTGGGAGGTTGGAACCTTAAAAGATATTTGTAATGTTTTAAATGGGTTTGCATTCGATAGCGATTTTTATTCTTTTGAAAATGGTATTAAAGTTTTAAGAGGAGAAAATGTTACTGAAAGAGCATTAAGATGGGATACATTGAAATATTATGATGGAGAAATGAATCCAAGAATTGAGAGATGTTTCTTAAAAACTAATGATATTGTAATTGGAATGGACGGTTCTAAAGTTGGTAAAAATTGGTCTTTAATAGGCGAGCATGAATTGCCTATGATTTTAGCGCAGCGAGTAGCATGCTTAAGAAGTGATTCACATATTCAAAATTTTATTTATCAAACATTAATTAATTTGAACTTTGAATATTATTGCTCACAAGTTCATACAGGAACTTCTATTCCTCATATAAGTAGTAAACAAATTGAACAATTTGAATTATTAATTCCAAATGAATTTATCACAGGATTATTTGAAAACACAATTTCAAAATTAAGAGATATAATAAATATTCACATCAGTGAAAACCAAAAACTGACTCAACTTCAATCGCTGTTGTTAAGTCGCTTAGCAACGTTGGAGGGGTAATTATGAATAATAAACTACTTAAAATTTATTAAAACTTATGAAAGATGAATTAGAGCAATTTTTTATAGCCATAGAAAAGTTACAACAAAAATATAGCCATCATAACAAGAAATTTACTTTAGATGGTAAGCTTGTAGGTGATATCGGTGAAGTTTTAGCCGCAGAATATTATGGTATTACCCTACATAAAGATAATAAAGCGGTATATGATGGTTTTCTTACCAGTGACTCAACTAAGGAAGTTCAAATTAAATCTTCATTCAACAACTATTTCTATTTTCCAAAGGACTTAACAAAAATGCCTGACTACTTTATTGCCATTAATATAAATAAGGATGGGACTTTTGAAGAAATCTTTAATGGACGTGGTGATATAATTTATAAACATTTGTTGTCTCACTTACCAACTGAAAGGAAGTATCCTTATCGATTATCTTTAAATAAATTGAAGGAGTTAAATTTATCGGACTTTAATATTGATAGAATAAATAGAATAGCATAATCAAAAACTCACACAACTTCAATCGTTGTTGTTAAGTCGCTTGGCAACGTTGGAGGGGTAAAGAAAAACTAAACTACTATAAAAATCAACACAAATGGGAAAAGAAATTAGTATTAGCGAAGCATATATTAAACAATTTGTAGAAGGCTTACGACCAGAAGATCACGAGATACGCAAACAATTAGATTTTGGGTATTCTTGGGAAAAGAATACTGCCATTTTATATACGATTCGTCCATTTTGGAATAATCCGAATGAGTTAATTCAGTCCGATTTTGCAAAAATACGTTTTACGAAAACCACAAATGAATGGAGACTGTATTGGATGCGAGCTTCTGGTAAATGGGAATTGTACGATCCACACCCAATTGCTGATAATTTACAAGATTTATTAGCGATTATAAAAGAAGATAAGTTCCATTGCTTCTTTGGATAAAAAATACAAAACACTCCCAACTTCAATCGTTGTTGTTAAGTCGCTTGGCGAGGTTGGGGAAAAACTAAAAACTAACTACTAAAAAAATACTTATATATGAATAATATTGACCAATTACTGAATGAAGTAAAATGGTTTAACAAACACAAGGAATTAAAATCTTCTGCTAATGGAGAAGATTTTAATATGTTTCGTATTTGTGGTGTGGATCATTATGAAAATACACATTCAGCTATTCTAGCAGAAATACTTAATCCGAAAGGTTCGCACAACTTTGGGGCTAAATTTCTAGAAGCTTTTGTTGAAACGCTTAAAAGAAGTGGATTAATCGAGGATAGTTTCGATTTTGGTATGCAAAATGTAGCCGTAATTACAGAAGACGCTTCTGTGTTTGGGCGTTTAGATATTTTAATTCGTAATTCGCAAAGTCAAGCTTTATTATTAGAAAATAAAATATATGCTGGCGATCAACATGATCAGTTATTGCGTTATCAAAATTTTGGAAAACGAGAATTTGGTGATCAATTCAAGTTACTTTATTTAACTCTACAAGGTAATGAATCAAGTAATGCTGATAAAGAGATTGTAGATTATATACAAGTTTCTTATAGCGAAGTAATATTGGATTGGTTAGAGCGTTGCATCGAGATTTCGGCTCGTTCTCCTATCGTTAGAGAAACACTTATACAATATGCTAATCATGTTAAATCATTAACTAACAACACAACTGCTAATACCATGTCACAAGAATTAATCGATAAACTATCTACATTAGAAAATTTAGAAGCTGCTTATACCATTGCAAATAATTTAAGTAAAGTAAGAAATAACATTATTAATACGGTATTAATACCTCAATTAAACGAATTAGCTGATGAATTAGGAATCATATTCGATAGTACAGAAGGAGATTATGTTAATACATCTTGGGCTGGTTTTAAATTTATTATTCCACATTATAAAAACTATAATATTTTCACAGAATTCGGAAAAAGAGGACTTGAAAATCATATTATTGGCTTTATGCCTAAAAGTAAAACAGGAGATAATACTTCTTTTTATAAGATCAAAGAAAAAGTTGGAGGAGGAAACAATAGATATGCTTTTCAGAAATTTCCAATGTATCCAAATTGGCATGCAGATGCGATGAAAGCAATTTTAACGGGTGAAATGAAGACAATCTTTAAAGATAAAATCCAAAACCTTTTGGAGGTTACAAAAGAGATTGAAAATATATAGCTTATGACTCACTCAACTTCAATCGTTGTTGTTAAAACGATTAGCGAGATTGGAAGGGTAGACTAAAACTAAACTACTATTAACTTAAGAAACACTATGAATTATGGATAAGTATTTAACTAATACTGAAAAATTAGTAAATCATATTTATTGGTTTTATGAAGATTTAGAAACGCTTCCAAAGAAAAAACATTATGGTTTATCTATAAATTACACAGATTTAAAAGAAAGAAAAGATGATTTCCTTTCAGAATTAATAAATACAGTTGTTAGTTGGGTTTATAACAATAATAAATCAAAAGAATTATTAAATAGTAGACTTGAAGAAACCAAAGACATAGGAAATGCAATGAATTTTGTAACAAATCAAGCCTACAAAAAATTTAGAAAAGGATATCCGCAAGGTCAATTCGGAGAATTGCTATTATTCAATTTAATACAGTATTATTATAAAGCGATACCGATTTTAAGAAAACAAAGAATTACAACCTCTGTTGGTCACGAGAGGTTCGGTGCTGATGCTATTCACTACAAAAAAGATGGCAATGATAATATTTTTATTTTAGGGGAGTCTAAATGTTATGAAAGTAAATATGGTTTTAATTCAGCATTTGAAACGTCATTAAATAGTGTAATAAATACTTTCAATTTGTTAGATAAAGAAATTGACCTATATCTCTATGACGATTTCATAGAATCTGAGTTGGAATCTGTGGTTAAGGCATACAAAGCTGGAGAATTAGAATCTGTTAAATTTGAATTAGTCTGTATGGTTGCTTACAATGAAACTAATAAAATTAGTGGTGATAACGAAACAAGTATTAAAAAAGCAATAAAAAAAATTATCAAAGATCGTTGCAAAAATTTTGATCAGAAAAAGTTTGAAATTATAAATAAAGCTCTGTTAACTCGGATAAATTATATAGTATTTCCAATCTGGGAATTAGATTTATTGTTAGATACATTTCAATCAAAAGTTGGTTCATAATGACACTTTTACCAAATATATGTGATAGGCACAAAGACTTAATTTATTATCTACTGAATTTTGAACACAGATCAGTGGCAATGAAATTAGGCTTTATTGAAGAATGTGATATTGTAATTACGGACGGGCGGTTATTTCAAGCTATTGGTGTCATAGATTATTATTCGAGAAATTCTGACGAAGAATCAAAGCAAATGGTTATTGTTTTATCTTCAATACTTTATACTTACAAACAAAACCATTGGACTGGATTGAATGAATTTTTAGTAATTGTTTTGTCAAGAATCGGATTTGCTCCATCAGCTATTATGGTTGATGAAAGCTATGATAAGGAAAGCAATCAATTCAGTGCATTGAGTAGTTTCATTAGTCAAATTAGCGCAACCATAAATCAACTAAAGAATGAGATTTTTATTAAGAATCAATTATATCTTTTAACAGATTTTCAAAAAAGGATTTGGGACATTAGCGCTAAGTCAAAATTTTTAGGGATATCTGCACCAACATCTGCAGGAAAATCATTTGTTATCCTTTTAAAGTGTATAGATAATATTATTAAGAAGGGGGGAAATATTGTTTATATTGTACCTACTTTAAGCTTAATTAATCAAGTTGTAAATGACTTCCATGACAAACTAAATGAGTTCTCTTTAGATGATTATGAAATACTTACCACTTATAATGAACAAAGAAATAGTAATATTATTTATGTTTTAACACCAGAGAGAGCTATTTCCGCTTATAATGAAGATACACTACCTTTTGGTAAAGTTAATTCTTTTATTGTCGACGAAATACAAAATATTGAGCGTCTTGAGAATAAGGAAGATGAGAGATCTAAAATATTATTTGATAGTTTGATTGAGTTAAGTTTTAGTTATAGTCCAGATTTAATTATTTTCAGTGGACCACGTGTATCAGGTCTTAAAAATATGGGATTTGATATTTTTCAAGAATTGAATTCAAACGAATTGAACACAATTTCTTCTCCTGTAACGAATTTCACATATAGTATTCTAAAAAAAGGAAATAAATATTATTTTAAACAATATTCTCAGATTAATAAGAACCATTCCTCGATTGAGATTCTAAATACAGACTATATTAAGATCGGAGGGAAACAGTACGATGATAAGTATTTATCATACCTTAGCAATATTATCAATAAATTAGGGATAGATAGTAAAAATATTATTTTTTCTCCCACTTCTGGAACTGCACGAAAAATAGCTATAGATTTAGCAAATAATAATGCTGTTGTAAATTCTAATAACAGATTGAAAAGCTTAATAAAATATGTGTCTTCTACCGTACATCCTAATTATGATTTAATTAAAACTTTAGATAATGGTATTGCTTATCATCACGGCAAAGTACCTTCACATATAAGAAATGTTTTAGAATATGCAATAAAAGAAAAAATGATTGATACCACTGTTTGTACAACTACATTAATGCAAGGAGTTAACTTGCCTGCACAAAATGTTATTATGCGAAATGGATATCTTTCTACAAGAAATATTGGAGGTGATATGCCGAAACTAACAAATTATGAGATTTCTAATTTAAGAGGGCGTGCTGGAAGACTTCTGAAAGATTTTGTTGGACGAACTTTTGTTTTAGATGAGAATGCTTTTGTTAATCAAACTGAAATACAAGGAGATTTATTTAAAGATGAAAATAAAGATCTACAGAGTGGATATGGCAAAATATTCACAAGTAATAAACGAACTATAACTGACGCTGTATTTAATAACAAGAGCAATGAAAACTTACCAAATGAGATTGGAAAAGATGGTAAGTTTTTAATAACCTATATCCGATTTAATATTTTAAAGCATGGTATGGAATGTTTGAAAAGATTAGATTCTGTCGGCATTGATTTTACAAGTGACGATATAAAATTAATAAAATATGAATTAGAGCAAGAACTCGAGGTTCCTACATCAATCTGTTTAAAGAACAGATATATTGATCCTTTAGTTATAAATGACATTTATATGAATATAAATTCTTTTATCATTCCTACTAATATTAATGAAAACAATCTATCTCATCAATTTTTTAAGCTAGTTAAACAAATTAAATCTAAATATCCTAATTATTATAGTAATTACTTTGATAGTGAATTGACTGAGTCATTTTTTTATACAGTTACAGATTGGATGAAAGAAAAACCTCTTAATAAAATTTTATCAGGAAATTATTTCAATGATTCTAATAATATAGATTCAAAAATTAATTCTATACAAAAGAAAATATGTTTTGATTTAACGTCTATGCTAAAGCCTTTTTATTCCATTAAAAATTCAGAATCAAACATTTTAAGTTGTATAGAAATGGGTGGATATAAACCACTTACATTACTATTAATTAGCTTAAATATTCCAAGAGAAGTTGCCTTAATCCTTAGCAAAACAATTTTTTCAAAATTAGATCTTAATATTGAAAGTTTAGACGATGCTTTTGTAAAAACATATATAAAAGAAAATATTAATAATATAGATTTTTGGAATAGAATCCAGTTACAACACTTATTATAACCTATGAAATACACTGAATCACAATTAGAACAGGCTTTTATAAGTCTTTTGGAAACAGAAGGCTACAACTATATCAATGGAAAAGGATTAACAAGAACATCTAACCAAGAGGTTTTACTCAAAGATAATTTACGTGCTTTTCTTTTCAACAGCTATCCTGACTTAGAAGAAATAGAAGCTGAAACTTTAATCAATGAGTTGGCTTTTCAGTCTACTTCTACCCTATACGAATCTAATAAGACAATTTGTAAGCTTTTGGCAGATGGTTTGATTTTTAAACGCAACGATCCATCAAAAAAAGATTTACATATTCGTTATATTGATATTGAAAATATCAATAAAAACTCATTCAAAATAGTCAATCAATTAGAAATTCAAGGTTCAGAACTGCGTATTCCTGATCTAATTTTGTACATCAACGGAATACCTCTGGTGGTTTTTGAGTTCAAAACAGCTATAGAAGAAGAAATTACCATTCACGATGCTTACAAACAATTAACGGTTCGTTACCGCCGTGATATTCCTGAACTGATGAAATATAATGTATTTTGCGTGATTTCGGATGGCGTGAATAATAAAGCAGGAACGGTATTTTCACCTTACGAATTTTACTACGGTTGGAATAAAATTACGGGAGAAGAGAAAAAAGCCTTATCGGGGATTGAAACTACAACATCTATTGTGCATGGAATGTTGAACCATAGTCGATTGGTAGATATCATTCACAACTTTGTTTTGTTCCCTGATAATTCAAAAAACGAACTAAAAATTTTGACGCGTTATCCGCAGTATTATGCGTCTAACAAATTGTATCAAAACATCTTGAAACATCGTAAACCTGAAGGCGACGGAAAAGGCGGAACCTATTTTGGAGCAACAGGTTGTGGGAAGAGTTATACGATGTTGTATTTATCGCGATTGTTGATGCGTTCTACAGAATTTTCAAGTCCTACGATAATCATTATTTCAGACCGTACGGATTTAGACGACCAATTATCAAAGGATTTTACAAATGCCAAAAAATTTATTGGTGATGAAAACATCATCAATATCGAATCAAGAGCCGATTTAAGAGATCGTTTGCGAGGTCTTGAAAGTGGAGGCGTTTATTTAACAACGGTTCAAAAGTTTGCTGAAGACGATGAAATCTTGTCTGATAGAACGAATATCATTTGTATTTCTGATGAAGCCCATCGTTCACAAGTCAATTTAGACTTAAAAGTAAAAATTGACGAAGAAAAAGGTGTAACCAAATCCTATGGTTTTGCCAAGTATTTACACGATTCTTTGCCCAATGCTACTTATGTTGGCTTTACAGGAACACCCATTGATAAAACCTTAGAAGTATTTGGAGATGTGGTGGATCAATACACCATGTTCGAATCGGTAAACGATGAAATCACCGTTCGTTTGGTGTATGAAGGTCGAGCTGCAAAAGTGAATTTAGATTACAATAAAGTTCAAGAAATTGAAAACTATTATAATAATGCTGTTGCTGAAGGAGCTTCGGAATATCATGTAGAAGCCAGCCAAAAAGCCATTGCGAAAATGGAGGTCGTTTTAGGAGATACCGATCGTATCAAAGCCATTGCTAAAGATTTCATCGATCATTACGAAAATCGCATAGAAGAAAATGCTACTGTTGCAGGAAAAGCCATGTTTGTGTGTGCTTCTCGTACCATTGCTTATAAATTGTACCAAGAGATTTTGGCTTTACGTCCTGAATGGGGAAAATTGATGTTACCAGAGGATCTAAGCGAAAAAGAGCAAAAGGAAATAAAACCAATTGAGCGTGTAAAAATGATTATGACACGCAATAAAGATGATGAAAAGGATTTGTGGGATTTATTAGGAAGTAAAGATGATCGTAAAGAATTGGATCGACAATTCAAACAAATAAAATCCAATTTCAAAATTGCCATTGTAGTTGATATGTGGCTAACAGGTTTCGATGTTCCTTTCTTAGATACGATTTACATTGATAAACCTTTGCAAACGCATAACTTAATACAAACCATTTCTCGTGTTAATCGTAAATACCAAGGAAAAGACAGAGGTTTAGTGGTCGATTATATTGGGATTAAAAAGAATTTGAATCACGCTTTGGGATTATTTAATAATCAAACAGCAGAGGACGATTTTGAAGATTTAGATCAAGCAGAAATTATTGTACGTGATCAGTTGGATTTGTTGCGACAATTTTTCCATCAATTTGATACAAAAGATTATTATGAAGGTAATCCTGTTGAACGTTTACAATGTTTAAATAAAGCTTCTGAATTAGTTTTAAAGACTGAAGAATCAGAGAAGTTCTTTGTTAATATAACGAAGAAATTAAAATCGGCTTATAATTTAGTCAGTGGTTCAGAATTGTTTACGCCGAAAGAAGTAGATGAAATTCATTTCTATTTTGCCGTGAAATCTATTGTGGTAAAATTGACAAAAGGTGAAGCACCTGATACCGCTCAAATGAATGCGAAAGTGGCTAAATTGGTAGAAGAAGCTATCATTTCGGAAGGAGTTGAAGAAATATTTAAGCTCGATGATAATAAGGCAAATGCGATTGATTTATTCAACGATAAATTCATTGAGAAAATCTCTAACCTAGAATTACCGAATACCAAAATTAAAATCTTAGAACGTTTATTAAAACAAACCATCAACGATTTTAAAAAGGTGAATAAAGTAAAAGGACAAGATTTTTCAGAACGTTTACAATCCATCATCAACCGTTACAACGAACGTAGCGAAGGTGATATTTTAGATTATGAAGGCATTCAGTTTGATACAGCAGAACAAATGTTGGACTTAATTATCAAACTTCGAGTTGAAATGGATTCGTTCCAAGATTTAGGCATCGACTATGAAGAAAAAGCTTTTTACGATATTTTGGACATGATTTGCAAACAATACGGTTTTGAATTCGATAACGACAAAATGCTAGAGCTTGCTCGTGAAATAAAAATAATTGTAGAAAATACAGCCAAATATCCCGATTGGTGCGACCGTGATGATATTAAAGCACAACTTAAGATGGATATCATCGTTAAATTACATCAATACGGCTACCCTCCTATTACGCAGGATGATGTGTATAAGAATGTATTAGAACAAGCAGAAAATTTTAAGAAGAATAGTAAAAATGGAACAGAAAAAATTACTTGAGATTTCAGATGAATTATTGGATTTACTTCTTGATTTTAAGAAAGATCATCCAGATTTTACTTTTTCACTAAGAGAAAGAGATAGCCCGCAAGCAAAAGATGTAAAACGATTAGAAAAAGGTCAATGGTTTCAAGGTTCAAACTATATTTATGTACCACTTTTCAGAAAAGGGGATAATGCGCGTAAAATAAAAACAATTGGATTTGTTGTAGGTTCAAATAAAGAAGGAGAACAAACTAATTATATCGAAATTTCATTTAAAAAAGGAAACTTTACAAACGAAGAAATTAATTTCCATAAAGAACTCTCTGAAATTTTCGACATAAAGCTAAATAACGAAAATGTGGGATATTTTCTATTCGACGATCCTAAAAACTATATTGAAAATCTTGGCTTTTACTTAAACGAGTTTAGATCTAAAGCTTTAGAATTATTAAAATCATATAAATTAGAAGATCGATTTTTAATCACAGAAGATAATTTTCAAAAAAGATTAGAGAAGATTAATGAAATTAAGAAAGTTTTAGGTGATCCTAGTTATAGTATAAACAATCTAAATACAATTATTAAAGAATCTGAAGAAAAAATAATGAAACAGCCTCTTAACCAAATACTTTACGGTCCTCCTGGAACAGGAAAAACGTATTCTTTAAAACAAAAATTCTTTGATTTATTTACCGTACGAGAAAACTCGTTATCTAGAGAGCAGTTTTTGAATGAATTAGTTAAACCTTTGAGTTGGTGGCAAGTTATTACAATTGTATTATTAGATATTAATAAAGCAAGAGTAACTGAAATATATGATCATGAACTAATTAAAATTAAAGAGTCTCAATCTGCATCAAAGACAATAGTTCCAACAATTTGGGGACAATTACAAGCTCATACAATAAAGGAATGTCAGCATGTTAATGTAGAAAAGAGACAAAACCCTTTATATTTTTCAAAGGACGAGAATTCAAATTGGACAATTGATATTAAGCTAGTTGAAGAATTATATCCTGAAATTATTGAAATATTTAATTCTTTTAAAAATTTTAATCCTTCTCCAAATAAATTAATAAATAACTATGAGTTCGTTACTTTTCATCAATCTTTTACTTATGAAGATTTTATAGAAGGTATAAAACCTGATTTAGAAAATGAAGATAGTGAACTAAAATATAAAATTGAAGATGGTATATTTAAACGTGTTGCTGATAGAGCTAAACGTGATCCATTTAATAAGTATGCACTTTTCATCGATGAAATAAACAGAGGAAATGTATCACAGATTTTTGGTGAATTAATTACATTAATTGAAGAAGATAAAAGGTTAGGAAATGACGAAGCAATTGAAGTTACTTTACCTTATTCGAAAGAGAAATTTGGTGTTCCGCGTAATCTTTATATTATTGGAACAATGAACACAGCAGATCGTAGTGTTGAAGCACTAGACACTGCTCTTAGACGCCGTTTTGTTTTTGAAGAAATTCCTCCAAAATATAACTTAGAAGGTTTACAACAAGATTTATTTGGATTTACAGCATCTCACCTATTAGAAACAATTAATAAAAGAATTGAAAAATTACTAGATAAAGATCACCAAATTGGACATGCCTATTTTTTAAATAAAGACGAAAACACAATTGTCAATTCTTTTTACAAAAATATTATTCCTCTTTTACAAGAATATTTTTTTGGTGATTATGGGAAAATTGGATTGGTTTTAGGTTCTGGATTTGTTGATGTTGATAATCAAAATCAAGAAAATCAAAGAAAATCAATTTTTGCAAGTTTTGGATATGAGGACGATATTTCAGCTTATGAAGAAAGAAAATCTTATAAAATCTTAGGCTTAAATGATGAAGACTTTGACTTTGGAAGTGCAATCAAATTATTAATGAATCAATAGAATTTTGACTAAACAAAATCTCATCACTGTATTTGAACATGAAAAACTTTTCTTTAATCTAAAAAATGAGCAAGAAAAGCAACTTCATGATGCTTTAGAAATTTACCATGGTCACCAAACTCCTTTCTTTAAATTGATTAGAAATGGTGTGCAATTCAATGAACATGTAGGTATTATTCAAATAGGTAAAACGACCATTGAAGTTTTACCAAAAGCAGATAAGTCTGGTGAAGAAAAATGGCGTGATTTATTGATTGGAATGATCAAAACAGTTTGGGGATTTGATGTTAAATCAACGGGTTCAAGTTCATTGAAGTTAAAATCAAATTCAATTTTAGAGCTTTATTTTGAATTGTTTATTTCAAAAGTAGAATACTTACTTCATAGAGGTTTGATTAAAAGATACCGTAAAAATGAAGGAAATCAGACTTCATTAAAAGATGCTTTACAGTTCTCAAAACATATTGCTCATAATTTGGTTCATAAAGAACGTTTTTATGTGTCTTATACGCAATATTCTCAAGAACATACAATACATGAAATTCTTTTTAAAACCATAAAACTTTTAGCTCATATAAATTCCAACTCTCTTTTAAAAGGAAGAATTGGTGCATTGACTTTAGACTTCCCTGAAATGAAAGAGATTAAAGTAAATGAATCTACATTCAAAAAAATAGTTTTTGACCGAAAAAATCAGCATTATAAAACTGCTTTAGAAATTTCTAAATTATTATTGTTAAACTATCATCCTGATATTTCCAAAGGTCGAAATGATATATTGGCTTTAATGTTTGATATGAATAGTTTATGGGAACAGTTTATTTTAGTGACGTTGAAAAGAAAATTAAAAACACATCTTGTTTCATCACAAGTAACAAAGAGTTTTTGGAAACCAACTTCGGGATATTCATCAAAAATGCGACCTGACATTATTTTAAAATGTAAAGAATCTCAAGAGAATTACGTCTTAGATACGAAATGGAAGAATCTTAACGGTTATAATCCATCGCCTGAAGACCTTCGTCAGATGTATGTATATCATCGATTTTATCAAGCTAAGAAAGTAGCACTTGTCTATCCTTCTGATCAACATTTCATTCAGAACGGAAATTACTACAACTCTAATAATCAACTTGAAATGTCAGATAAAGAATGTAGTATTATGCAAATTGCTACATCAACGGATATTAAAACTTGGCAAGAGGAGATTGTGAAAAACATATCGAAATTGTTTTTATCAAAGAGAGATTCTAACTCTATAAATTAAAAAATAGTAAAGCTGATAATAAATTATCAGCTTTACATTAATCACTTTTTGAAGAATTATTTCTCTAATAAATATCGAATTTCTATTTCGTAAGTACCAATTTCGGCAAGAGGCTTTTCTTCAATATTCATAACCATTGAAGCTTGATTACCAATTCCTTTCTGAATTGCATCATGAATCAAACCAATTTCATCCATTGTTACTTCCCTAGATGGGTCATTTTTTATATTTAAAATAATTAGGTTTTTGAATTTATTCTCAAGTTGAGCATCAATGAAAAATGAATTCATTTCATCAATTATTTGTTCTATTGTCCCAATAAAGGATTTTTTTAAACCGTTTTCTAATACGTTTTTTTCAAGTTCTTCGTTCATCATTTTTTATTTTTATTAATATATTATTTGTTTAGTTTTCGAAAATTATAAAGTAGTTTTTCAATATTCTCTTTTCCTACAGGATTTTGACTATGTACAGTAAAATTTGGGATTGTAAGATTATGATCTAAACAATATTCGACCAAAAATTTCGCACAATCATAACCCGTTTCTTCGATTCCTAAATCGTGATCAAAAGATATAAAGTCAGGAATTCCGTTATTCAGAATATACTTTACGAACTCCTTAAAAGAGTAAACTCGCAAATATCCGTTTGGAGTTGGACGCAAATCGTCAAGATATAACTTTACCAATACATTGTTCTTCATTTTCAGCATATCTTTTATTTACCAATTCCATTAAATGTTTTTTTTATGCCGTTCTTTATAAGCTAATTCATATTGTTGCAACTTAATTAATCGGGTTAATTCTTCTTGATTATATTCTTTTTGATTTTCAATTTTATCTATCATTCTTGATTGATAATTCTTTTGATCAAAATACCTATAAATATCCTCGAATAACTGAAAATTATTTACAGTAATAGATTCGTTTAACACATAATTCCAAAGTTTAATTTGTTCATAATAAATAATACGTTCTACTTTCCGAATTTGTATGTGCAAATTTCTCGCTCTCGAGTAACATCTTATTTGTAAAGCGTATTTTTTTTCAGACTGTAATTCTGTTTTCAAAAGCTCCAAATGTCTTATCTTAATAGTATCCATACTTTTTAAAAGATTAATTAAAAGACCATTTTTAATCAAAAAAGAGCTACTAATGAAGCTCTTTTTCTGATATAAATTTTCTTAATTGTTGAAGTTCATTAATTTTAATCGTTGATTTTTCGAGATTATCTTGTAAAAAAAGATCATCTATTTCTTTATTAACAATTGATAATTGAGCTAATATTTTACCGTATAACAACGATTTATAATTAAACTGATCAAAGTATTTGTAAATTTCAATTAGATAATCAATACTATATGTGTTTACTTTTACCGATAAAGTATAATTCCAAAGCTTGTTTTGTTCTTGATTGATTGTATTATTTATGTTTTTAAGCCTGATATGACAATCCCTTGCTTTTGCATAATTCTTACAATAAATCGCATGTTTTTTATCAACTTGAAGTTTTGCTCGAATAAATTCTAAATATTTGATTTTCTTTGTTTCCATAGTTTTAAAAAAATAAATTACAAGCAAGTTTTTTCAACGTCTAAAAACCACGGCTAATTATTTTACTTCATTACTAATTTTTTGAAACAATTCAATCACATCATTGTTATAGGTATATTTTTCTAAAATAGCCGATAGTTTATTCATCAGAATCTCCGAATTATTCGCAATTTCCCAAGCCGCTTCTTCTTCAGTTTCAAACTTGATGTTATCTTTTAAAACCATAGCATAATTGCTGTCATTATCCAAATATTCAAAATCGTTAGAAAAAATATGCTCAAACTCATTTTTATAATTATTTTTATGGGTGTAAAAATTCTTTTTCCATATTCGTAATCCTTCTAAGGGCTCGTAAATAAAACAGATTTGCCCCCTTTCTCCTAAAGTCCATCTAAAGTCATTATGGTATTTAGCATCATAATAATCTCTACTAAAATTAAATTTACTTGAATAATAATTTATTTGACATAATTTATCTGAGAATAAGTTTAACCATTCTCCTTTTAAATCATTAATGTCAGCAAGAGTTTTATTCAACGTTTTCCAATCTTCTTTGTTATTATTTTCTTTAAAGTAATTATTTAAGTTTTCCATATAAAATTTATTTTTTAGTGATTGTATTTCCCAAAATTGGATGTAATTCTTTAAAAAGAATTTAAACCAACTATTCTCTTCAAGTTTATCAGTACATTCTGTTAACCAATCTCTTAATTCAGTAACAAATGACCAATTTGTTATAAACTCTTTTGATTCATCCAACTTTTGATAATCTAAACTAATATTTTCGGGTTTTTCTAATGATAATTCTGTGTAAGTTTTTTCGCTAAATCCGCTGAGATAAACCAAATGTGATATATGCTTATTTTCAGCTTTATTTAAATCATTACCATGAAATGTGTAAATATGATCATACCAATAGCGATATAACTGATTTGCCTGATCTTTCGCTTCATTGGATTTATTCTCAATCACTACAGAAATTCTTTGTGGAATTGTTGCTTTGATCACAATGTCAGCATTCTTATCTTCTGAGGTAATTTCCCAATTGTACTTTATATTTTCGTCAAAATCAATTTCTATTTTCTTTAGAAATGAATTTAAAAATAAAGTTCCTAAACCGTGATTAGCAGAAGGATTTAAGAAATATGCAACAATTTTAGAGTGTTTTGTTTCTGTAATTCCAAAAACAGAATGCATAAAATCAAATACATTGAAGTCATCGCCTTTTGTTTCTTTTTCGCTCCATTGCTTTTCTATTGACTTATATTCTTCAATAAAATTGGTTATTAATTCATTGTTCATTTATAATTTTTTAAAGGTTCTTTTTATATTTTTTGTATAAATTATTTACAGTATTTTTAAAATCTTCTCGATAAATTTCTGGTTCTAAAACTTCACAGTTATCTCCAAATTTTAAAATTTCCATTTTCAATTCATGTGTTGGATGAACAAATAAATTGATCGTAAATGTATCAGCTTCTTCTTTGATAATTTCTTGAGAATGATGCAAAGGCAAAGATGTTAAATAATTGAATTGCGTATTGTCAAACCGTAAAACAATATTCACAGGATTACCATAGTTTTCAATTCCAAAAGCGTGTTGATACATTTCGTCTACATCATAATCAGCTGGAGAAAACTTTTCGTCTAATACTCTGAAATTTGATATTCTATCCAATCCATAATTTCTTATTGCTTTTTTTTCAAGATCATAGGCGATTAAATAGAATCTTTTCATTGCTTCTTTTATCGCAATTGGCGCACATGTTCTTTTTGTTGCTTCCTTCCAATAACTATTCAGTGTAAATGATAAAACATGCTTATTTTCTATGGCTTCAATAATATCAGTTAGATATTCTGTACCTCTTGTTTGCTTTTGCTCCAAATGTATATATTTATTTACATTTTTAGATTGTTGCAAAATATTCATTAAAGCAATAGATTCTAATAATTTATCTTTATAAACGTCGTCAATTACTTTTTCAATCTTATATACTCTTAGACTTTTATCGTATTCTATTTCATAACCAAACAACTCTTCAATACTCTGAAAATCACGTCGGATTGTTTTTTCATTTCTAACATAATTTGAATTTAATCTTGATAAATAATCCTGAATCTCAACCATTGTTGATGGTTTATTTTTAAGAAATCGAATGACGTTATACATTCGTTGTATAGAATAGCTATTTGACATAAAAATCATTTCTACAAATATATTTATTGACTCGTACATTTTATGTCCTATCAAGAAAATAATTTTGAAATAAAATTTAATATATGTCACAAATTATTCAAAAAGGAAAAGAGTTAATCAGAATTAATCCTTCCAACAAAAATGAAATTCAGTATTCCGTTAACAATGGAGAAAATTGGAACAGAAGATCTTTGCAATCAGATGATTTTACTTTTTTATTAGATTGTGGAGAAGAATTATTAGCGATAACCAAAAATGGAAAACAAATTTCTTATTCTAAAAATAATGGAGAAAATTGGTTTAAAAGAGGAGTTGCAAATTCAAGCTTCAATGAATTTCACAATTTAACTTTAAATGGTTCAGAAATTTTAGCAACAACAGACAAAGGATTATATTACTCAAGAAATAAAGGGGAAAATTGGAATCTGAGAAATTAATCTTATAATCACAACAGAATAATCCTTATTGTGAATTATTTATTTTGTCACAAATTTTCATTAAATTTGTGACAAATATTACAATAAAAATATGATAGAAACATCTAAAAATAAGATACAAACAAAGATTTCAAAATCATCATTTGGCGAAATGTTTTTTTTAGATGATTTTTCAAAATATGGTTCTTCAGATAATATCCGTAAAGTACTCTCTCGTTTAGAAAATGAAGGTTTAGTTGAGCGTTTAACTCATGGTATTTATCTTAAACCTAAAAAAGATTTGCTATTAGGAAAGATTTATCCGACTATAGATGAAATTGCTAAACAGATTGCTAAACGGGATAAAGCTCGTATTGCGCCAACAGGAGTTTTAGCTTTGTATTTATTAGGTTTAACAACTCAAATTCCTTTGAAAGCTGTTTACTTGACCGATGGTTCGCAACGCGAAATAAAAATAGGAAATAGAACTATTCAATTCAAAAAAACAGTTCCTAAAAGCTTTGCTATTAAAGACGAATTATTACACTTGATTGTTCAAGCTTTTAAAGAAATAGGGCAAAAAGAAATAACAGATGATTTTTTAAATCAAATAAAACCTTCAATCCTTCACCTAAACGAACAAGTTATTCAAAAACAATTGAAATATGCACCTGTTTGGATTCAAAAAATAATCAATAATCTTTATACAACTCGTTAATATGTGGATTAATCTAACTAAAGAGCAACAAATACAAGTTCTGGATCAAACGGGAATTTCAAAAGGTTTACCTGCCTTTGTTGTAGAGAAAGATTGGTGGGTTTGCATTTTATTAAAAGCTATTTTTCAATCTCAATATGCGGATTCAATTATCTTTAAAGGAGGTACATCATTAAGTAAAGCTTATCATTTAATTGATCGATTTTCTGAAGATATTGATCTAATTATTGATCGACATTTATTAGGATTTGATAAATTAAATTCAAAATCTCAGATTAAAAAATTGCGAAAAGCTTCAGGTGGATTTATAATCAATGAGTTTAGAGAAGAATTAATTCGACAATTAGATCAATTAGAAATTAGCAGAGATTTATATGAAATCAAATACAACGATCATGTTGATGATACGAGTGATCCCAATACATTAGAAATTCATTATCATTCAGTAGTACCTGTAAGCAATGCTTATATTCAACAAAGAGTTTTATTAGAAATTGGGGCTCGTTCCTTAACAGAGCCATCTGAAACAAAATCTATTATTTCTTTCATTGATGAAAATTATAAAGATTTACCTTTTACCGAACCTAACTTTAATGTCCAAGTAGTAATTCCAACACGTACATTTATAGAAAAGGTTTTATTACTTCATGAAGAATTTTCTAAACCAATTGATAAAATCAGAACAGATAGATTAACTCGTCATTTTTATGATTTAGATAAAATGATGCAAGCAGGTTTTGGTAAAAAAGCGATAGCTGATGACAATTTATTTCAGACTATTGTAAATCATCGTAAAACTGTAAATCCATTAAGAGGTTTAGATTATTCAAATCACGAAAAAGGAAAATTGAGCATTATTCCGCCTGATGAAGTTCTTTCAAAATGGGAACAAGACTATAAAACAATGCAAGAACATATGATTGTTGGAGAAAGTTTGAATTGGTCAAATTTGTTAGATCAAATAAAAAAGATTCAAGAATTATTTAACCAACAAGATTAAATTGTAATAAATAAGACTGATTCTTTTATCGGATATTGTTGTACTTCATCACCTGCTAGACTTTAAATATAATTATTTTAGTTTAAATTTTAGTATTTCATAGGGTGTTTTTCCTTTAAATGAACCATGAGGTCTATTGAAATTATAAAAGTTTTCCCATTGCTCTAATTTTTGATTTAAATCCACATCATCTGTGTAATTTAAAAGCTGGTAAAATTCTTTTTTATCTGTTAAATGAGATCGTTCAACTTTTCCATTCAACTGAGGTGTTCCTACCTTTATAAATCGGTGTCTCATTCCTAAATCTTGAATATGCCAATGAAATTTTGATTGAAATTCATGTCCGTTATCTGTTTGAATTGTATTAATTCTGAAGGGAAATTTTTCTACAACATAATTTATGAAATCAATTGAACTTAATTGATTGTGCTTTTCACAGATTTTAAGTGCTCTAATTCGAGTAGCATCATCAATCACTGTATATTGAAATCGCTTGATTTTAGTACCATTTACATCATGGAAAATTAGAGATTTAACATCAACTTGTACATGATGACCAGGCGTTTCTTTTTCATATCTTATACTATGCATAGCTCTTCTAGTTACTTTTCTGTCTAACCTAGTAACATTATTACGCTTTAGAATACGATAAACACTTGATTCTGATATAAAAATATCATGATAACGTTCTAAATACCATTTAATTCGCCAAGTCCCTAATTTATACTCTTTTCGAAGTTCTAGTACTTTATTTACAATCTCTTGCTTAATTTGGTTAGGAAAAGTACGAGGAATTGTTTTTTTTCTAAGTAAACCTTCTTCTCCATGTTCTTCATACGCTTTTTTCCATTTGTAAAATGTACTCTTTTTAACGCCATAAAATTTATAAGCTATAGCATTATTTCCATATTCTTTAGCATATTTTAAAACTTGTATTTTTTTACTATAAGTTAAATAATTTTGGATTTCTTTGGTCTTTTTCATGATCATAACATTATATTAGTTTTTTACTAATTTAGTCTACGATGATTTGACGTACCTACACATAAGGGCTAAAATCATCTTAACGTTACATTCAATTATTTTCTTAACGTAATAGATTTAATGCCGGATTCTTTTAATTCGTATTCAGAAATAAATTTTGTCATATTGACTTTAACATTAAAACTTATTTCTAAAAACTCAAATTAACTTATCGTTATAAATTTCATTTCAAATAAAACGAATTTAATATTACGTTAGTTTTGCTGTTTTACAGACATGAAAAAACAAATTTTATTTATCTTAATTCTTCTCTTTTCTATATTGAATGCACAAGAAAAAGAAGTTAAAGTAGCCTTTCTTTCTGATGTTCATTTTCAAGATTTGTATGGCAACTTTTCGGATAATGATTTTAAAGGAATTATCAATCCGAAAACAGGAAAAGCAACTATTTTGAGAACGATGGAATCTCAATTGCACTCGACAAGAATTTTTAATGAAAACTATTTTGCATTTATTGCAGCACTAGATGATATTGTATCTAAAAATATAAAAATTGTAGCAATGCCAGGCGATTTTTCAGATGATGGCCAAGCATATAATCTCAGAGGTTTACATAAAATTTTAGAAGAATATAAACGCAAATATAACATGAAATTTTACTTAACAACAGGTAATCATGACCCAGTAGGTCCATTTAGGAAAGATGCAGGAAAAGATGACTTTTTAGGAGAAAATGGAAAACCATTTGGAATTTATAGTAAAGAAATGATAGGAGAAAAACCTTCAAGAATCTATACAAAAGACATTGCTGAGTCGGGATATTTAGAAATTTTAAATGAATTGAAAGACTTTGGATTTTATCCGCAAAAAAATGATTTATTTTGGAGTACACCATTTAATAAAAATCTAATTTCCTCTTATTCTTTTGATGATGCTTTAGTAGCAGCTGATTATACTAAAAGGATGTATGAAGTAGAAAAAGGATTTTCGGTCCCTGACCTAAGTTACGTTGTCGAACCGATAGAAGATGTTTGGCTATTAGCCATTGATGGTAATACCTATATTCCAAAGAATTTAAACGAAAATTCATCTAATCCTTCTAATTATAAGGGTGCAAGTATTGGTTATAACAATGTTTTGACAAACAAGAAACACTTGATAGAATGGGTGAAAAATATTACTGCTGAAGCAAAAAAAAGAAGTAAAACACTGATTGCTTTTACGCACTACCCTATGATTGATTATAATGATGGTGCTTCTTCAGAAATAGAAAAATTATTGGGAGATAAAAAATGGCAATTGGAACGTGTTCCACAAGAAGAGGTTGCAAAAATTTTCTCAGAAGCAGGAATTAAAATTCATTTTGCTGGGCATATGCATATTAATGATACAGGAAGTAAAAAAACAGAAAATGATTTTTTAGTAAATATTCAAGTACCTTCTTTAGCAGCTTACATTCCGGCTTATAAAATTTTGACAATAAAATCAGCTGATAAGATGGAAATCGAAACACAAATCTTAGATGATGTACCTCGTTTTGATGAATTATTTCCATTGTATGAAAAAGAATTTTTGGCTTTACAAAAAGACAGTAATAAATTAATTTGGAACAAAGATATTTTGAAAACGAAATCCTACAGAGAATTAATGCTTTTTCATCTAAAAGAATTGGTTCGTTTACGAATGATTCCGAATGATTGGCCTAAAGATTTTATAGAAAAAGGACAAAACTTGAATGGAGAAGATTTGTTACTTCTAGGTTACAAAGGAATAAATAGAAAAATAATTCAGTCTAAAGATTATAAAAAATGGACATTTGACGATTTAATTCTTGATCTCTATAAATTTCAGTCGGCAGATGAATTGGCGAAAAGAGATATTCCAAAAGAGCGATTGGAACAATATAAAGTGCTGGAAGAATTATTTGCAGATAATCAATCGCAAGATGAATTTGTCTTACAATTGAAAATGCTATTTAAAATACTTTCACATTTATCAAATGGTGAACCTTCAAATCATTTTGAAATTGATTTCAAAAAAAAAAGAATCAAAAATATATAAGCAATAAAAGCTCATTCAACGAAAGACAGCGAAATATTGTGTTTTAATATTACGATTTTAGATTAACGAATAATCCTTGTCAAGCTTGAAACCCTTGACAAGGATTTTATTTCAATACATCTTATATTAAAAATAGATTATTTACTTTCCTAGAACAGGATTTTTTCTTTCGTAAGTATTATCATCGAAACTAATTTTGAAATTAGATTTGAATAATTTACTTGGTTGATAATAATCTGTTGTGATGATTTGAGCACCACTTTTTTTCGCATTTTCAAAACGAGAATAGTCTTCACTTCTAGCTTCCATCGTATCAGCATCTGCTCTTGTGCGGACAATGTAACCTTGTTTTACTAAATTTTTAATTTCATCTGTTTTCTCAGGGTCATTTCTAAATACTATAGCAGATTCTGCTGTTCCTGGAGTTGAATTTGTAAAAATCATTCTGTTTTTTAAAGAAGGATGTCCTTTTGCATATAAATCTCGGTTTGCTCCATTATTATCTAATACAAAAATAAATTTCCCTTTCACATCTTTTACTTTAGGCCAATTTCCTTTGGTAATGGCTTCGTTTAAAGTTTTGTAAGAACCCCTTATATCATCTGGAGTGATGATTTTATTTTTTCCTAAATATTTTCTCAATTCATTATCCAAATCATCAAATAATTTTTCTGTGTAATGTTCAGGCTCTGTTTTAAATTCATTTTCTTTGCCATCTTTTGGCTCTAATGTAATAAATACAGGTGTATGATTAGGATTTGCATCAGACCACTTTTTTAAATCTTTTAAACAATCTTCAAGTGTATAATACCATGTCATATAATCGATATCAGTTATATGGATCATTTTATAACCTGGTTTATTCATTTTTTTGTCAGGATCGAAAGGCTGAGTTGTTTTTACAAAATCTAAAATTTTAGGATGCGCATATTTTCCTCCTTTACTATCTGCGTAAACATCAATTTCTAGATTTCGTAAACCTAAATCTAATTGTTGAGGAATTGGAATATGTTCGTACTGAATTCTTGGTAAAAAATTCATAGAATCTCTTTCTGATAAATAGTTATAAACCTCTGGTAATATAGCTTTCTTATAAGAGTTATGCGAACCAATAACTTGAATTTCATTGATTTTTAAATCTTCTAAAGTTTGTGTTTGCGCCAAAGAAAAACTAAAAGGAAGTAAGTATAAACTAAATAAAATGGTCTTTTTCATTGCTCTAATTTTTATAAGAACCGAAATTACATTGTTTATTCTCAAACAATTTTTAGTTATTGTTAAGTCTGTTTTATAGTATTGTAAATTTTCTGTTTGATTTTCAGGAATGTAATCGATTATTTTACCTTATGGTAATGTTTTGATGATTTTAAATTAAAGTGTTTTTAAAGAGTAGAGGCTTACTTTGTATTCCGAAAAACAAATCAACAGCTAGCTTAACAAAAACCACTGCTGCGACAACAACAGTGGAATCTAAGTTAAGCATCGTAAATGTGATACTTTACTTAATAATATGTACCATAAAATTAAACATTTTAAACTGAAAAAACTAATTCCTTTGGCATTTGTTTTCTTGTATTGTAACAAGGCGGAAGCAAAGGTTTTAAACGACAATTCTAATTTCGGAATACAAGCAGCAGATGCTACTGTAAAAGGAATTGTACAAGACGAGAACGGATTTGCTGTTTCGGGCGCAAAAGTTATTATCGTAGAAACTGGAAAAGAAGTAATAACAGATGAGAACGGTTTATTTTCTATTGAGGCAGAGGTTGGACAAACTTTAACTGTACAATTAGAAGGATTTACCATTCAGAAAGTTGTAATTGATTCGGCAGAAATGACAATCCATATTTCGAGTGAAACAAGTATTTCTGATGAACATGCTTTACAAGAAGTAACGTTGGTTGGATATGGTACTCAGAAAAAATCTGATCTAACAGGATCTGTAAGTCAATTAAAATCTGAACAATTTAAAGAAGGAATGAACATTTCTGTGGATAACTTAATCCAAGGAAAAGTAGCTGGTGTTCGTGTTGTGCAAACAAGTGGAGAACCAGGCGCTGGAATGAATGTTTCTATTCGTGGAGTTGGATCTATTCGAAGTGGTAGTACACCTTTATTTGTTGTAGATGGTGTGCCGTTAAGCAATGAAAATGTAAGTTCTGGTGGACCCAATGTTGGTTTAGGAAGTTCAAGCGCAAAAAATCCATTAAACTTTCTAAACACAAGTGATATAGAATCGATAACTGTTCTTAAAGATGCTTCTGCCTCAGCAATCTATGGAGCAAGAGGTTCTAATGGTGTTGTTTTAATTACAACGAAACAAGGAAAAAAAGGTGATGCACTTTTTACGTATGATACTTACTTCGGTGTTTCGAATGTGATTAAAAAATTAGACTTGATGAATGCTGATGAGTATAGAAACGCCGTAGATCCTTCTTACGATCATGGTGGAAATACAGATTGGCAAGATGTATTGTTTCGTTCAGCAACTTCTCAAAATCATGCCTTTTCATTTTCTAAGAAAACGAATACAGGAAGCTACTATGCATCAATTTCTCATATGGATCAAGATGGAATTATTGAAACAAGTAATTTCAGAAGAACTACAGCTCGTTTAAATGCAGAAGAATCTTTCTTAGACGATCAACGTTTAAAAGTTAAATTCAATTTAACAGCTAGTGATATTAGAGAAACCGGTTTACCAAATGGTTCAAATGCTGGTTCAGATGGACAGTTGGTTATTCATGCCTTAATGGCTAATCCTACACGTTCTGTTTTTGATAAAAATGGTGATTACACAAATTTCAACATGAACGCTCATTACAACCCAATGTATTTATTGAGTAAGTATAATGATCATACAAATACATTTAGAGTTTTAGGAAATGTTGAAGCTACTTTACGTATTCTTCCTGGATTAAATTATAAATTAAATTACGGTATTGACAGATCAACTTCGGAACGTAATACAACGATGTATCCAAACATTACTGATAGAACGCCGAGAGGAATGTACACGCAAAGTAATTTAGAATCGTTGAGTACTTTAGTTGAGCATTATTTAACTTTTGACAAAACATTCAACAGACATAATATCAATTTATTAGCAGGTTTTTCTTACCAAAAATTTAAATTTTCAGGAACTTATTTTGGCTTGACTAATATTGCAGAACAAGGAAGTGGTGTTGCACCAGAGAATAATCCTGGTTATTCTGGAACTGCATTTATTCCAAGTCCTGGTTACGCACAAGAAAATGAATTACAGTCTTACTTTGGACGTGTAAATTATAACTACGATAGTCGCTATTTATTTACAGCATCTTTACGCGCGGATGGTTCTACTCGTTTTGGAAAAAATAATAAATATGGCTATTTCCCATCTTTAGCAGTTGCTTGGTCCATTAATAAAGAAGAATTTTTAAGAGGTTCTTCTGTTGTAAATGAATTAAAATTAAGAGCAAGTTGGGGACAGACAGGTAACCAAGAAGTTCAGAATAAATTAACGCAAGCGAGTTCATCATTATCTTCTTCTGCGGGATATTGGTTATATAATCAAAATGATTTGATTAACGGAGTAATGGTAAACAGAACTGCAAACCCTGATTTGAAATGGGAGGTTGTTGAACAAACAAATTTTGGAGTTGATTTTAGTTTATTCAACAGTAAATTATATGGGTCGTTAGAATACTATAATAAAACAACTTTAGATCCGATTTTAAATATTCCTTCTGGGCCATTAAGTCCAACGAGTACTATTTGGCAAAATGTAGATGGAAAAATAGAAAATAAAGGATTTGAATTGACTTTAGGTTCTCAAATTATCGATCAAAAGGATTTTACGTGGTCATTAGACGTAAATGCAGCAACATTATCAAATAAAGTAAAAGACTTACCAGTTTCCGAAATATATTCAGGACAAATTTCTGGTCCAGGAATGTCAGGTGTTTATGCCAATGTTTATAAAAATGGATACCAAGCAGGATCATTTTATATGCTAAAATATTTAGGAATTGACGAGCAAGGTAAATACATATATGAAGATACTGATGGTAATGGTTCAGTAGGAACTGAAGATAGACAAATTTTCGAAGGTCCACTTCCAAAAGTAACATACGGGCTTAATAGTTATATGCGTTATAAAAGGTTTGATTTTGCATTCTCTTTTATTGGTCAAGCAGGAGGATATTTAGTCAATAATACTAATCTCAATTTAAATATTAACAATTTAGCATCAGACCGTAACTTGTTAAGAGATTTTTACACTTCTGGAGCAAGTGCTGAAAATTTACCGCAATTATCATCACTTTATTTAGAGAAGTCAGATTTCTTACGTTTAAATAATGTTCGTTTAGGATATAATTTTGGAGTTGAGCAATTAAAATGGGTAAAAAGTTTAAACTTATATGTAAGCGCTCAAAACTTATGGACAATCACAAATTACAGTGGATATGATCCATTGATTGACACATCAAAAGCTGTATCAGGAAATCAATCATTAGGAATTGA
The DNA here is from genome assembly GCF_030324375.1 of Empedobacter sp. R132-2. Classification (NCBI taxonomy): domain Bacteria; kingdom Pseudomonadati; phylum Bacteroidota; class Flavobacteriia; order Flavobacteriales; family Weeksellaceae; genus Empedobacter; species Empedobacter sp. R132-2. The sequence goes on along the minus strand of NZ_JACAGG010000022.1, from coordinate 5,519 downwards.
TTATGCAACTTACCCATCTGCGAAAACATTTATGGTTGGAGCAACTTTAAAATTTTAATACCAGAATTTATTATCATGAAATTAAAAACAATAAAAATATCTTATCTATTTTTCGCATTACTTTCTGTGAGCATTTTAAGTTGTACAGATTTAGAAGAGCAAGTAGTTGATGAAAGATTAGGATCAGAATCACCAAGTCCAGAAAACGCAATTGCCGCAGCCTATGGACAATTAGGAGACGGAACTTTCGTAGATCACGGAAATGTTTTCGGTTTACAAGAATACTCTACTGATGAAGCAATTTTACCTACACGAGGAAGTGACTGGGGAGATGGTGGAAAATGGAGAGCATTATCTGAGTTTACTTGGGACGCTTCAAATCCTCAAATAAAATCAGCTTGGGATAATTTAAATTTCGGAATAACAAAATCTTTAACAGCAATACAAGCAATAGAGAAAAGTAGTGTTACTAACAAACAATTATTTTTAGCTGAAGCAAAAGGTTTATTAGCATTTTATACTTATCATACATTAGACTTATACGGACAAGCTCCATATAGAGATCCAATGGATGTAAATGCAGAAATTGTGGTAAGAAAAGCAGATGTAGCCATTGATGAATTAATTACAGAAGTAGAAGGTATCATACCAAATTTAGCAAATATTGGAGAGCAATCTACACATATGGGAAGATTCACTAAACAAGCAGCTTATGCTTTATTAGCTGATATGTACATGAACAGAGCTGTTTTAAAAAATAGATACTCCAACACTTTCGATTTTAATGAGAGTGCTGTTAGTGGTGGTGTTTCTGATATGGATAAAGTAATTGAATATTCTTCAAATATAATCAATTCAGGACGTTTTAAGTTAGAATCTAATTTCTTCCGTAATTTTGATATTAGTAATGATGACGGAACAGAATTAATATTTGCGGTAGTACAAAAAGCAACTGCAAATAGTTTAAGAAACAGTTCAAACAGTTTTGCATATATGCCTGTTGAACGTGCACAAAAACCTTCTCCAGATAATAGAGGAACTAATGCTACAGGAACGACACCAGAGTTTTACCACAGTTGGGATGGAAATCATGAAGACCCTCGTTTTCACAGACATTACCAATATGAAGATGGAACTTGGTTTATGAATGATGGAACTGATGTTAGTGTTCCTGCTACAAGTTTAGTAGAAGGTACGGGAAAACCTTGGTTTCATTTTAATAGAGGTATTCAAGCAGGTGTTCAATATGGTCCAACTATTTTAGCGAATGGATCTTTTGAGATGGTAAATGGACGTATAAAAGTAAATCAACTAAAAATGGAAAAAAACACCAATTTACTTGTTAATTTTACTCCAGAATATAACTTTGACAATCCTTTGCAAGCTGTTCTTTCTCAAAATCAAATTAACAGAGGAGCGCGTGTATTTAAATACGAGTTTGATCCTAGTTTTGGAAACAATGGAAATGGTAGTGTAAATATTTCATTGTTTCGTTTAGGTGGAATTTATACATTGCGAGCTGAAGCTTATTTCCGTAAAGGAAATACAAGTGCAGCATTAGCAGATATTAACATGCTAAGAACCAGTAGAACAAGAGAAGCATTATTTGGTAATGCGCCAGGTGTTGCAATCACTACTCTTGATGAGGCTACTTTAGTAAAGGAAATCGCTTTCGAAACATATTGGGAATTAGTAAGAAGAAAACAATTAATTCGTTTCGGAAAATTTGAAGAAGCAAGAACTTCAAAATCAGTAACTGCTCCTACAAGAAGAATTTACCCGATTCCACAAGCAACAATTGATGCTTCGAATGTATTTACACAAAATAAAGGGTATTAAGTGATACTGTACCATATGTTTAAGTATAAAAATCTACTTGGTTAACAAGTAGATTTTTTTTTATACATTACAAACTAACCAGTTGATCTAGTTCCTTTTGAATTTCTTCATTTTTTATTTTACGATGTGAAGCATTGTACACACACTTTCCGTCTTTTATTATTAAGATTTGTGGTGATTCGTGTTGAACATTGTAACTACGTTCAATTTCATTAGATATTGGTCTATATGTTAATAAATCTAAATAATTCAGCTCAAAATCGCTTTCCTTTATTATATTCCAAATAATATCGCATAACCCACAAGTTGTACTGTGTTTATAAATAATTTTTGGTTGATTAAAAGATGCTTGATCAATTTGATCTAAATGATCTAAAGTTGTAATATCTATTTTTTTCATTTTTGATTCTATTATTTCGCTTCTAAAATTACGTTGAAAAGAAAGAATAACCTATTCTATTTTCCTTATATTATAAATCATAAAAAATGTTTTAAGGAAATCTCCTTGTTCATTTTTTCAATCTATAATATTCTCAGTTTCTTCAATCGACGCTGATAATTTTGCAAATAATTACGTTTTAACTTATCAGATAAAAACGATTTATTGATTAAATCTTCCACTTGATCTTCTTTGGATGTTAAATTTTGAATGACTTTTATAATTGATTTTTCTGTCATTTCAGCTTTCTCTCCTAAAATAAATAATTGGTCTATTATTTTACCTTTTGAGATTGATTTAGGTAATAATCCTTCTTTTAATGCAAAATCTGCATCGTCAATATGAATTTTGGTATTCAATAAATCATAAGCTGGACTTAGTTTAAAATCGCCTTGCTGAGTTTCTATCAACGAAAAATTCTTTAAATGTGCATCTCCATTAGAAAACAGATAATTGAAAACAATCAAAGCGAATAACTTTGGAGTTTCTACTTTCCAAGCAGGGACATATTTTTTCAAGGCTTCAAATAATTCGAGATAATTTCCTTCATACTTGTATTGTTCTCCATCAGTTGCAGGAGATTTCCCTAATAAAGAAGCGAAATCCTCTACTGCTAATTTATTTCCATATCCATCATAATCAAAACGCTTCGTAAAGTATGCTGGACTTCCATCTTTAAAAAAAACTAACGCATTTTCTGCTGTTTCAATTTTAAAAATTTGTTTAGCAATTTGCATCGTCAAATGTTCGTTAGCTGGTGCAAATTCACTGTTTTTAGGTAAATCAGAAATCGGTTTCAGTATATATTGACCGCTTTCCTTTTCATTCGTTAATCGTAATTCATTTCCATCAAGAATTAAAGAATATTTCTCTTGAAATCCCGAAATAGAAATATGTGTTTGATTTTGGTTAAAACTACTTTTATCCTTACGATCAGTTGGCGAAGTATAATTTAAAATTGGATTCACTTTTTTTCCATTAAACAACTTCTTTAATACACTTGGACTGTACGCATTAAAATTTTCTTTTAAAGAACCGGGACAATTAATTAATTCTAATTTCATTTTACACTCTTTCTATTGTTACTGCACCAATTGTATCTATTTTAGATGCTTTCAATAATATTCCAAAAGCATCATCTTCATCAATCTTATATGTTTTACAAATCATTCGTTTATTTACCCCTTCTGGTAATAAATGATAGAAAAAAGGAAACAAAGTTTCAGAATCAAACTCTTTTTGATTTTTAGGCAATGTTAAACTTATAGAAGGTTTAGAATCATCCGATAACCAATCTTGAATATAGCTAAAATGAAAGCTACCATTATCTAATTGAGATAATATGCCTGCTTTTTTGCCTTTGTATAGGATATTTGCTACTCTCATTATTCAATCGTTTTAACTTCTAATTTCAACTCTAATCCCAATGCATCACATAACTTTTGCAATGTTTCTAAGGTTGGATTACCTTTACCGCTTTCAAACTGTTTAAGTGTACGTAAGCCAACACCCGAAATATCTGCTAATGATTCTTGTGTAATATCTAAAACTTTACGACGTTCTTTTATCTGTTCGATTATTAATAGTGTCATTTATTGCACTTTTAATGTAAATTTAGAAAGAAATTTGATACAAAACAAGAAAAGTGCAACTAAATGCACTTTCTAAAGAGTGTTGCTCGTTTTTAGTCTAAAAGCATATAAATAGTGCAATATATTGCACTTAATAAATCTTAATTTGAAAACAGAACTAAATAATGGGGAGGTTAGATGGATTTGAAAAAGCTAACCCAAGCTATATTTGTAAACTTATACACTTTAAAAGACAGTGCATTTTTAAAGAAATAGGCCAAAAAAACGTGAAAGATGAATTCATAAATCTAATACATTCTACTGTGCTACAATTAAATAATGTAGTCATTCAAAAAACAATTAAAGTACACTCCTAGGTTTACAAGATGATATTTTCAAATTAACAGTAGATGAATGATGAATTTGGGCGAAAGTTACAAGATATAGAATTACTATAATTATATATAATGTCACAAATTTAGTAAAAATTTGTGACAAATATTACAGTATAAATATGACAGAAACATCTAAAAATCAAATAGAAACAAAGATTTAAAAATCTCCTTTTGGCGAAATAGTTTTTGGATGACTTTATTGATTATAGTTCTTCTGATAATGTTCGTAAAGTATTATTGTACTTAGAACTAGAAAAAAAGGAAAACGTATAGCACATGGTATTTATCTTAAACCTAAAAAAGATCCGTTGTTAGGTACTATTTATCCCACAACTGAAGAAATAGCGAAACAAATCGCACAACGAGATAAGGCACGTATTTCTCCCTCAGGAGTTTTGGCTTTATATTTATTAGGATTAGCAACTCAGGTTCCTTTAAAAGCTGTATATCTAACTGATGGATCACAACGCGAAATAAGAATAGGAAATCGTACCATTCAATTAAAAAAAACAGTTCCTAAAAGCTTTGCCATCAAAGATGAATTATTACACTTAATTGTTCAGGCTTTTAAAGAAATAGGTCAAAAAAACGTGACAGATGAATTCTTAATTCAAATACAACCTAACGTGCAACAATTAAATAATGAAGTGGTTCAAAAACAATTAAAGTACGCTCCTGTTTGGATTCAAAAACAAATTATTAATATCATTAAAGAGCAAAACAAATCAAGAATTATTTAATCAGTAATATTAAATTGTAATAATTAAGATTGATTCTTTTATCGGATATTGCTAATATTTCGTTAAAATATTAATACTTTTTGTACACCAATAGTACACCACACTCCCCTACACTATTGATAAATAAAGGCTTTTATACTTTCTGCATCTGGAAGTAACACTTATTAAAAATTATGTTATGTCGTACTTCATGACTTCGTAGACTTTAAATATAATTATTTTAGTTTTAATTTTAGTATTTCATAAGGAGTTTTTCCTTTAAAAGATCCATGTGGTCTATTGAAATTATAAAAATTTTCCCATTGTTCTAATTTTTGATTTAGATCAACATCATCAGTATAGCTTAAAAGTTGATAAAACTCTTTTTTATCAGTTAAATGAGATCGTTCAACTTTCCCATTTAACTGAGGCGTTCCTACTTTTATAAATCGGTGTCTCATTCCTAAATCTTGAACATGCCAATGAAATTTTGATTGAAATTCATGTCCGTTATCTGTTTGAATTGTATTAATTCTGAAAGGAAATTTATCTACAA
>NZ_JACAGG010000021.1:0-49669 GCF_030324375.1 Empedobacter sp. R132-2 | reverse complement strand
ATTCAATCAATAAACAGAAACCAAAATAGAAATATTAACAAATTAAAAATTAATATTACCTAAATGCACTACGGGTTTAAAAAATATTTCTATTTATTTTGTTAAAATTAGTCAATAGCTTTGACAACCGCTTTTTCGGCTTCTTTTCTTGTCCCGTCGAAACCATCAACACCAGAAACAGTTGTGTATTTCAAGACAAATTTTTTCCCAGGATTCATTCTATTGTAAACAGACTGACACATTAACGTTGCTTCATGGAAACCACATAAAATCAATTTCAATTTTCCTGGATAAGTATTTACGTCTCCAATCGCGTAAATTCCTTCGATATTTGTTTGATAATCTAAAGCATTATTTACCTTGATTGCATTTTTATCAATCTCCAATCCCCAATTTGCAATAGGACCTAGTTTTGGAGAAAGACCAAACAATGGAATAAAATAATCTGTTTCAAGTTCAAAAGTTTCACCTTCTTTTTCAATTACCAAACTTTCCACTTTTCCTTCACCTTTGATTCCAGTAATTTCTGCAGGAGTGATTAAATTAATTTTTCCAGCTTTTTTCAATTCAATTACTTTATCAACAGAATCTAACGCTCCACGGAACTCATTTCTTCTGTGTACCAACGTAACTTCCGCAGCCACATCAGCCAAGAAAATCGACCAATCCAAAGCAGAATCTCCACCACCAGCAATTACGATTTTTTTATCACGGAACAGTTCAGGATTTTTTACAAAATACTCCACTCCGTTTTCTTCATACGCTTCGATGTTTTCGATAATTGGCTTACGAGGCTCAAAAGATCCAAGACCACCAGCAATGGCAACCGCTTTTCCTTGTACTTGCGTTCCTTTATTTGTTGTTACAATAAAAGTTCCGTCTTCTTGCTTATCAATTGTTGCAGCTTGTTCGTTTAATGTAAAACCTGGCTCAAATTGTTTGATTTGCTCCATTAAATTGTCAATCAATTCACCTGCACCAACAGAAGGATAACCAGGAATATCAAAAATTGGTTTTTTTGGATACAATTCTGTCAATTGCCCTCCAGGTTGAGGAAGAGCATCAATAATATGACATCTCATTTTTAATAAACCTGCTTCGAAAACGGCAAAAAGACCAGTTGGTCCAGCTCCGATTATAACTATATCTGTTTGAATCATTTTTTTGAATTTTATTTAGAACGTTATTAAATTGAATGCAAATTTAATGAATTTGAAAGGATTAATCGATGATTATCATCAGAAGTCTAATAATATTTATTGATAATAAAAAAGACAAATTCAATAATGAATTTGTCTTTTGAATTTGTAGCGAAGAGCAGAATCGAACTGCCGACCTCAGGGTTATGAATCCTGCGCTCTAACCATCTGAGCTACCTCGCCTTGTTTTTAGTGGTGCAAATATAAGAGGTTATTTTCGATTAAAACAAATCTTTTTTGAAATATTTTCAATAAAAAGTCGCTTAAATAGGCTAATCAATTGAATTTCATTAAAATTAAAATCACATTTTTTTTAAGAAAATATCATCCACAAAAAAATCCTCAAGTAAAACTTGAGGATTTTGATATTTTATCTATTTTTCTACTTACGCTAAAGCATTTTTGATACGTGTCATTGCTTCTTTCAACTCTTCTACAGACGCCGCATACGAGATACGAATACAATTTTTAGACCCGAAAGCCGAACCAGAAACAACTGCAACTTGTGCATGCTCTAATAAATATAAAGCTAAATCATCTGCATTGTTAATTGTAACGCCATTGTATGTATTTCCGAAAGTTGCCGTAACGTCTGGGAATAAATAGAAAGCTCCTTTTGGTTCGTTAACTTTGAATGTTGGAATTTCTCTCGCCCAACCTAACATCAATTCACGACGTTCTGCAAACGCATCAACCATGTATTGAACTGAGCTTGGATCTGCTTCTAAAGCCGTAATTGCCGCTCGTTGAGCGATAGACGTTGCTCCCGAAGTCACTTGTCCTTGTAACGTTTCGCATGCTTTTGCTAACCAAGCTGGCGCTCCAATGAAACCAATTCTCCAACCTGTCATTGCGAAAGCTTTTGCTAAACCATTTACAGTTACTGTTTGATTATAAACTTCTGGGAAAGATGCTATCGAAACATTTTTATCTCCATAAACAATGTGCTCATAAATTTCGTCCGAAATAATAATCACATCTGGATATTTTGCTAAAACCTCAGCCAAACCTTTCAATTCTTCTCTTGTGTAAACTGATCCTGACGGATTACAAGGAGATGAATAAATAATAGCACGAGTTTTATCTGTAATTGCAGCTTCTAACTGTGCTGGTGTAATTTTGAAATCAGCTTCTAAAGTTCCTTCCACAAAAACTGGCGTTCCTCCTGATAATTCTACGATATCTGAATAAGAAACCCAATAAGGTGTTGGAATAATTACTTCAGTTCCTTCGTCTACAATTGCTTGTAAAACATTATAAATAGATTGTTTTGCTCCAGTAGAAACAACAACTTGATTTGCTGTATATTCAATATTGTTATCACGTTTAAACTTCTTACAAATTGTTTCCTTCAAATCTGCATACCCTGCAATTGGAGGATATCCTGAATAATTTTCGTCGATAGCTTTTTTAGCTGCCTCCTTGATAAAATCTGGTGTATTGAAATCTGGTTCTCCAATACTTAAACTAATCACATCGATTCCTTGTGATTTTAATTCTCTTGCTTTCGCAGACATTGCAATAGTTGCAGATGGTTTCAAATTCTGTAAACGCTTTGAAAGTTGCATAATATTTGTGTGTTATTTGTAATGTAACAATTTATTATTGCGAAGATACTTTTTTCTCCGTAGAATTTTGTTACTTTTAATCATTAAAAATCTAAGAATAAAATAAAAAATTATGGCTGAAATTACATTCAAAGGAAATCCTATTCATACAGGCGGAGATTTACCTATAATTGGTGAAAAAGCGCCGATTTTTGCTTTAACAGCAGGAGATTTAAGCGACAAAACATTGGCTGATTATGCTGGAAAAAATGTTGTTTTAAATATTTTTCCAAGTGTTGACACTGGTGTTTGTGCGCAATCTGTACGAACTTTTAACAAAGAAGTTTCTTCTGCTGCAAATACAGTTGTGTTATGTATTTCGAAAGATTTACCTTTCGCTTTATCTCGTTTTTGTGCTGCCGAAGGTTTGGATAATGTAGTCACTTTATCTGATTTCAAAAATGAAGAATTCGCAAATGCTTATGGTGTTAAAATGGTTGATGGACCATTAAATGGATTATTATCTCGCGCAGTTGTAGTAATTAATCCAAATGGAGAAGTTGCTTATGCAGAACAAGTTCCTGAAATTGGACAAGAACCAGATTACACACATGCTTTAGCTGCAATTAAGTAATCAAAATAAAAAAAAGCGTTACCCGAAAAGTAACGCTTTTTGTTTTGACTATTTTGTGTAAGATAAACTACTTCGCAAACTGAGCAGCTAATTTTTCTGCTTTTTTAGATTCTGAATAATCATAGAATCCTTCTCCAGATTTTACTCCTTTTTTACCAGCAGTTACCATGTTAACTAACAATGGACAAGGTGCATATTTAGGATTTTTGAAACCATCGTACAACACTTCTAAGATTGATAAACAAACGTCTAAACCGATAAAATCTGCTAATTGTAATGGTCCCATTGGATGAGCCATACCTAATTTCATTACTTCGTCAATTTCTTTCACGCCCGCAACTCCTTCATATAAAGAATAAATTGCTTCGTTAATCATTGGCATTAAAATACGATTGGCGATAAAACCTGGATAATCATTCACTTCAACTGGAACTTTTCCTAATTTTTCTGACATTTCCATAATCGCTTTCGTTACTTCGTCTGTTGTATCGTAACCACGAATAATTTCAACCAATTTCATCATCGGAACTGGATTCATGAAATGCATTCCAATCACTTGTTTTGGACGACTTGTAACAGACGCAATTTTTGTAATCGAAATAGAAGAAGTATTAGACGCTAAAATTGCATTTGCTGGCGCAGCTTCATCAATTTGTTTGAAGATTTTCAATTTCAAATCTAAATTTTCTGTTGCAGCTTCTACAACTAAATCCGCATTTTTTACCGCTTCCGCAGTATCTGTAAATGTTGTAATATTATTTAAAGTTGCTGTTTTGTCAGCTTCCGTAATTTTTTCTTTGGCGATCATACGCTCCAAATTTCCAGCGATTGTTTTCAATCCACGCTCCAAACTATCTTGAGAAACGTCAACCAAATTCACTGCAAATCCTGATTGTGCGAAAACGTGAGCAATTCCATTCCCCATCGTTCCAGCTCCAATAACTGTAATGTTTTTCATCTTTTTGTATGTTTGTTTTTATTATTTATTTTTTTTCGAGATTCGAAGTTCGAAATGAGTTTTGCGAAATTTGATTTTTCAGAATGAGAAGCTGAAATGAATTCAGCTTGACAAATTTTCGTCATTCTGAACTTGTTTCAAAATCACATCATATTCATGCGTTTAGCGAAATTCGAACTTCTAAAATCTAACATCGATTTATTCTTTCTCGATTGTTTGATTTTTGATGACTTGCTGTTCTTTTTCAAAATAAGCAATAATCTCCAATGCAACTTTCAATGCATTTCGTCCATCTTGTAACGAAACTTTAATTGGTGAATTATTCACAATAGAATCTGCAAAGCTTTCTAATTCATCCAAAATTGCATTATTTGGTAAAATTTCTGGATGTTCAAAACAAATTTCTCTACGATCTCCTTTATCGTTTTCCAAAATCATCGCAAATTCACTTGGATTTTCTGGCGCTTTGTGCATTTTAATAATTTCAGTCTTTTTCGTCAAGAAATCAATTGAAATATACGCATTTCGTTGAAAAACACGCATTTTTCGCATATTTTTCATTGACATTCTACTTGTCGAAACATTCACCACACAACCATTTTCAAACTCAATTCGAGCATTTGCAATATCAGGTGTATCACTAATTACCGAAACTCCAGACGAATGAATTGATTTAATTTCTGATTTTACAATCGATAAAATCACATCTAAATCATGAATCATCAAATCTAAAACTACAGGAACATCTGTACCGCGCGGATTAAATTCTGCCAAACGATGCGTTTCAATAAACAATGGTTCTTCGATAAAAGGTGCAGCCGCTGTAAATGCAGGATTAAAACGCTCTACGTGTCCAACTTGCGCTTTCAAACCTTTTTCATTTGTCAATTTCAACAAATGATCTGCCTCTTCTAAGGTATGCGTAACTGGTTTTTCGATGAAAAAATGTTTATTTTTTTCGATCACTTTCAATGCCACTTCATAATGTGATAACGTTGGTGTCACAATATCGACAACATCAACAGCATCAATCAATTCGTCCATCGAACTAAAATATTTATACCCAAATTCAGCTTCAACTTTTTTTCCATTTTCTTCAAAAGAATCAAAGAAGCCAATTAATTCGTATCTTTCCGATTGATTTAATAACTTTAAATGGATTTTTCCAAGGTGCCCAGCACCGATCACTCCTACTTTTAACATTTGGTAGATTTTGCCGTTAAAATTAATGAGAATAAGTTGTATTTAATGCATTTTTGTAAAAATTTTGGAATATGTCTGTAGACGATTTTAAACACAGAGGACGACGCAAAATGTTGGTTGATTTGTTGCGCTCGAAAGGAATTGAAGATGAAAACGTATTGGAAGCTATTAATTTAGTGCCACGACATTTATTTTTAGACAGCGCATTTACGGAATTCGCATATCGCGACGAAGCTTTTCCGATTGCTGCTGGACAAACGATTTCGCATCCGTTTACAGTTGCTTTTCAGACACAATTATTAGACATTCAGCCTAATGAAAAAGTCTTAGAAATCGGAACTGGTTCTGGTTATCAAACTGCTGTTTTGGTTGCTTTGGGTGTTGAAGTTTTTACGATTGAAAGACAAAAAGATTTGTTTGATTTCTCGAAAATCATGTTGAAAAAAATCAATTTCGAGCCACGTTATCAAACGTATGGAGATGGTTACAAAGGTTTACCTTCTTTTGCTCCTTTTGATAAAATTATTGTAACGGCTGGTGCGCCAGAAATTCCAGAAGAATTAAAAAAACAATTGAATATTGGAGGAATAATGGTGATTCCAGTTGGTGAACAATCGCAACGAATGATTGTCATTATGAGATTATCAGAAGATCAATTTGAGCATTACGAATTTGGAGATTTCAAATTTGTACCAATGTTAGAAAGCCGAGATAAATAAAATAAAAAACTCCAACTAAAGTTTAGTTGGAGTTTTTTATTTTATTTATTAATCATCAATTTTCTTAAAATTTCCGTTTTTATCAAATTTTAATTCAAGTCCATTGTTCAATTTCACTTCAATTTCTTTTCGGTCTCTTTCAATTTTTGTTATTGTAGTATTCGGAAAACTTCTTTTCACATAATTCGAAATTTTAGCTGGAATAAATCCTGTTGGAATAGCATTTCGTTTTCCATCGACTTCTTTCCAAGCTCCGTCTCCATCAAATTCTACTTTTGTTCCATTTGCCAAATACACTTTATATTCTTTCGAAAAATAATCGTCGTCCAACATCACAGAACCAACTTGTTTTACACCAAAATATTTGTTGATAAATTGCTGTCCCATTTTTGGAACTTGGTTATATTTTATTGCTTTATCTTGAGCAAAAGAAATCAACGTTGCACTTAACATGATAACACTTAAAAACTTTTTCATTTTGTTTGATTTTATAATTATTAAGACAAAGTTGCAAAGTGAATTAGGAAAGATTTGGGAATAATTTATTTTTTCAAAATAAATTGATGAAAAGGAAACTCATAATTGTAACGTAACGTCAAATTTTGTTGATTTTTGATAATCGTGTCCACAATCGAAAGCCCCAAGCCATTATTTCCATCACTTGTTCCTTGTTTATAAAAACGACTAAAAATAAGATTCGAATCCAATGTTGCGTTTTTCCCTGTATTCGAAATTATAAATTGATTTGAATCACTTTCTATCTTAATAATTTTCTCATCATTATTATGTTTGATCGCATTTCGAATCAAATTTGAAATTAAAATTCGCGCTAAATCGATATTAAAATCAAGAATAAAATCTGCCTTAAAATTCGTTTCTAATTTAATTTCTTCTGCTTCTAAAATTTCTTCATAATCTTCGATCAAATCTTTTGTCAAAGCTGTAAAATTAACTTCAACATTATTTTTGTATTGATTATTCTCGATTCGAGATAACATTAACAACGATTTATTAAGATTCACCATTCGCCAAAGTGTTTGCTTGGTTTCTACCAAACTCATCACCTCTTTTTCTTTTAAATCTGAATTTTCTATTAGCAAATCAAGTTTGTTTAGCGCAATTGTCAAAGGTGTTTGCAATTCGTGGGAAGCATTTTCGATGAACAATTTTTGTGAATTAAAAACCTCATCATTTCGATTAATCATTCGCTCAATTTCTTTTTGCAAATAAGAAAATTCTTTCACATTCGTTTCGACAAGTTTTGGTTTTTCGTTATTTCCTACTTCATATTTTCTTAATTGAGAAATAATTTGCCCAAAAGGTTTGAAGGCTTTTTTCAATCCAAAATGATTAATCAATAAAATACTAATCAAAATAAAAACATACAACGCAATCAAAGAAATCGATAAATCATAAATCAATTCATCTTCTTCGACTGTTGAGGTTCTTATTTCTAATGAATACGGATGATTTTCTTTGTCATAAAAACCAGTTCTCAATATACGATAAGGTTCCATATCATCATCGTATCCCATGTAAACCAACTCATTCGAAAAGTGATTTCTTTCATCATATTTACTTGGATCAACTTTGGAAATTTTGAATTGACTTAATCCAAATTCGGTTGTATTTAATAAATTCGGATCGCGATAAGCTTCTCGAATAATTTCAATTTTTTGATTCTTTAATCCGTCATCTACATTGTCATAAACTTCATCCAAAATCAAGGAATGAAAAAGAAATGCCCAAATCGCAATAACGATAAGCAACCAAAATGTGAGGTAACGAAATGTATAATTTTTTAGTGATATTTTCATGTTAAATCAACTTATAACCAATCCCATAAACCGCTTGTAAATCGGCTTCAGAATTTGCTTCTTTCATTTTTTTTCTTAGATTTTTTATTTGCGAATAAATAAAATCTAAATTATCAGATAGCTCAATATGATCTCCCCAAACACTTTCTGCTAAAGTTGTTTTCTGAAAAACACGTTCGGGTCTCAACATAAAATAATACAGCAAATCATATTCCTTTCTGTTTAATTTCAGTTCGATATTATTTACTTTTACCAAACGATCTTCGGGAAAAATTTGAATATTTTTATAACTCAAAACATCCTCTCCTTTTTGTAGATTTTTGCGCAAAGCAACTTTAATTCGAGCCAATAATTCAGCAAAATGAAATGGTTTCGCTAAATAATCATCCGCGCCAACCAATAATCCTTCTACTTTATCATCAACCGAATCTTTCGCCGACAAAATAATCACCGAAGTTTCTTTATGAAGATTCTTCAATTCCTTCAACAAAGACATTCCATCACCGTCTGGTAACATCATATCCAATAAAATGCAATCATAATCGAACGAAATTATTTTATCCAAAGCTTGCTGATAATTATCTGCTGTTTCGACAATCATCTTTTCCTTTTCTAAAAACTCAACAATTGTTTCTTGCAATTTTATTTCATCTTCTACGACTAAAATCTTCATAACTTCAGTTTAAATAATTGGTAAAAATAGATAGTAAAATAGGAAAGAATTAGGAAAACTCCTACTTTTATTCTCAAAATTTAAGATTTCAATTTTGAAAAAATATAGCTTTAAAAATGATTATAGCGAAGGTGCTCACCCAGCAATTTTGCAACGATTAATCGATACAAATTTAGAACAAACAATTGGTTACGGCGAAGACGAATTTTGCAATGAAGCAAGAGAGTTCATCAAAAAAAGACTGAAAAAAGATTCAGCAATTCATTTTGTTTCTGGTGGAACACAAGCCAATTTAATTGTAATTTCTTCTATTCTAAAACCACACGAATCTGTAGTTGCAGCCGAAAGCGGGCATATTGCCGTTCACGAAACGGGCGCGATAGAAGCAACAGGACATAAAATAAATACCATTGCGACGGATAATGGAAAAATAACTCCTGAGCAAATTTCGATTATTCTTGCCACACATACGGACGAGCATATGGTAAAGCCAAAATTGGTTTATATTTCTAATTCTACGGAAGTTGGAAGTGTTTATTCAAAAAAGGAATTGCAAAAGCTTTATCATTTTTGCCAAGAAAATAATTTATACCTTTTTGTTGATGGCGCACGTTTAGCTTCTGCTTTAACTTCTTCTAAATGTGATTTAAACTTAGAAGATATGGCAAATTTTGCAGATGTTTTTTACATTGGTGGAACTAAAAATGGTGCACTTTTAGGTGAAGCAATTGTGATAAATAATTTAAAATTGGACGAAGATTTTCGTTATCATATTAAGCAAAAAGGCGGAATGTTAGCGAAAGGACGTTTGATAGGAATTCAATTTTCGGAAATGTTTCGAGATGATTTATTTTTCGAGATGGGAAAACACGCCAATCAAATGGGAGAAAAATTAGCAAATGCTATTTCAGCAAAAGGTCACAACTTTTTGACAGAACCATCTTCCAATCAAATTTTCCCTATTTTACCAAATTCAATTATCGAAAAACTACAACAAGATTTTGAGTTTTATATTTGGCAAAAAATTGATGAAGAAAATTCTGCAATTAGATTAGTCACTTCTTGGACAACACCAGAGGAACAAGTAGAAAATTTTATCAAATTAATATAAAACATAAAAGGATCCATAAATTATTGGATCCTTTTATTTTAATAATAATCTTTCACATTTTTCAAACGCTCTTTCGCGCGTTTATATTCTGCTTTTCTGATTTCTTTTTTACGTTTCATCAAATTTTTATCGTAAGAATAATTACGTTCTATTCCCTTGATATCTCTTTCGTATTCGTCTTCTAAACGCTCTAACCGATCATCAATTCGATCTTTGTAATAATCGTCACGATGAGAATTTGACCATTTATAACGTTGATTATCATTTAAGATTTTATCAATATCACGTTGTAAATTGTAAGAAATCTCTCTTTTTCTTCTACCTTTTTCGTAACCAGATAAATTACGATCTCTTCCAACTCTTTCGAAATCTTTACTTGCTTGTTTTTTTAAAGCAATTATTTTATTTTTTTGACTACTTGATATTCCGTAATAATCAGATCTTTCAATTAAAATATCGACATTTCTATTATTTCCATCATTTGGTCTATTTTGCGCATAACTTGACATTGTAAACAACGCAAAACCAAAAATTAAAAACTTCTTCATATTCTAAACTTTCGTTTAGAATAAGCAAAGTCCGTGCTGAAATGAATAAATTATTAAAATTTATATTTAATCAACAACTAATCAATAAATTAATTAAACCTTAGTTTTTTCTAACGCTTGCAAAATATCTTCGATAATATCCACTTTATCCTCCAAACCGACTGATAAACGAATAGAGCCTGGCCTAATTCCCAAATCTGCACGTTCTGCATCTGATAATTTTGCGTGAGTTGTAGTTGCTGGATGCGTTGCAATCGATCTCGAATCCCCTAAATTAGACGTATATAAAATCATTTCTAATGCATCAATAAATCTGAAAGCACGTTCTTTTCCTCCTTTCACTTCAAATGTTACGATTCCACCCCCGCTTTTCATTTGTTTTTTCGCCAACTCATATTGCGGATGCGATGGTAAAAATGGATATTTTACATCTGCAATTTCAGCATGATTTTCCAAAGCTTCTGCCAACGCCAACGCATTTTCGCAATGACGATCCATACGAAGTGGCAACGTTTCTAAACTTTTAGAAATTGTCCATGCATTAAAAGCTGACATCGCTGGACCTGTATGACGAATAAAAAACATCATTTCGTTGATTAATTCTTCTTCCCCTACAACTACTCCACCCAAAACTCGACCTTGTCCGTCCATATATTTTGTTGCAGAATGAATAGATAAATCAAATCCAAATTGCAAAGGTTGTTGTAAATATGGTGTTGCGAAACAATTGTCAATTGCAAAAATAACATTCGGATGTTTTTCTTTCAATTTTGCCAAAGATTCTAAATCAAATAATTCTAATCCAGGATTTGAAGGCGATTCTAAGAAAACAATTTTTGTATTTGATTGAATTGCTTTTTCCCAATCCTCGATATTTGGCGTTTCTACATATGTATAAGTTACGCCCCAACGCGGAAATAATTGCGTAATTAATTGATGTGTAGAACCAAAAATTGCACGACTCGATACAATATGATCTCCACTTTTTATATACGAAGCAAAAGATGCAAAAACAGCAGCCATTCCCGAAGCAAAAGCTAAACCTGCATCTGCTTTTTCCAAAGCACAAACGCGATTAATAAACTCTGTTGTATTTGGATTTGCATAACGTGAATAAACCATACCTTGCTCTTCTTCTGCAAAAATTGCACGTCCTTGCTCTGCGCTATCAAAAATAAAACTTGATGTTAAATATAATGGAACCGAATGCTCGCGAGTAGCAGATCTTGGCGCTTGCTCACGAATTATCTTAGACTGATCTTTTTTCATAAGAATCAAAGTTAACGATAGTTTTATTAAGCAAAAAGCTTTTAATAAAGTTTTAAACAGAAATTATTTCTGTTTTCAATCGTTGTTTCGATAATTTGACTGTTTCTAAAAAGATTTTTAGAAATATTTCAGAAACGATTTTAAAACTTTCATTTTCATCACGATTAAAAATAATTAAACGAGTAATTATTCCTAAAATATCATTCAAATTTAATCTCTACCTTTGCAGTCTTATATCAATTTATGTCATTCGAAAATTTAGGATTATCACCATATTTATCAAAAGCAATTACAAAACTTGGATTTTTAAAACCTTTTGAAATTCAGACCGAAACAATTCCATCTATTTTAAAAGGAAAAGATGTGATGGGAATTGCAAAAACTGGTTCTGGAAAAACCTTGTGTTTTGTTGCGCCTTTGCTACAAAAAATTCAGCATCAATCGTACGAAAAATCTCGTAATATAAAAGCGTTAATTTTAGTTCCAACACGTGAATTAGCAGTTCAGATTGAACAAACTTTTGCAGGATTACAAACTGCTTTACGTCGCGAAGTACAAACACAAGCTGTTTATGGTGGAACTTCAATTAATCCACAAATGAAGAATTTATATGGAACTGAAGTTTTGATTGCAACTCCTGGTCGTTTATTGGATTTGATGGATCATAATGCGTTATCATTGGATCAATTGCAATATTTGGTGATTGACGAAGCAGACAAAATGTTCCAATTAGGATTTGGAGATGAGATGAACCGAATTTTGAAAAGTGTTCCGAAAAAGAAACAATCAATTCTATTTTCTGCAACTTTGAATGATAAAATTGATGAAATAAAATCTACATTAAGTATTGATCCAATTGTTGTTGAAATCAAAAAACAAGAAATTGATTTGGAACAAATCGAACAAGTTGCTTATAAAGTTGATGCCGAAACAAAAGGTCCTTTTTTACGTTATTTAATCAAATCTGAAAACTTAGAACAAGTTTTGGTTTTTGTTTCTTCGACACGAACTGCAGATAATTTAGTAGAAAAATTAAAAAAGAATAAAATCTCTGCAATGGCGATTCACAGTAAGAAATCCCAAGGCGCTAGAATGGATAATTTGGAAGATTTTAAACTAGGTGATATTAAAGTTTTGGTTGCAACAGATTTGATTGGACGCGGAATTCATATCGAAGGTTTACCAACTGTTATTAATTACGAATTACCTCGTTCGCCTTTAGATTATGTGCACAGAATCGGGCGTACAGGTCGTGCAAATGCAAACGGAAAAGCCATTAGTTTGATTACAGAAGAAGATTTGCATCATTTCAAAATCATTCAGAAAAAAATGGGTAAAAAAGTTGATTTACTTCCAACTGATAATGTGAATTTACACGGATATTAAAATAAGTTTTAAGTTATGAGTAACAAGTTCTAAGTTTTCTCTGAACTCATTACTCATAATTTTTTAATTAAATCAAGTCCAAAGATATTGTCTAAACTCTATTAATTTTTTCAACATTTGATTATCTTCTTCATATTGATTATTTTCTAAATTATCATTATCGAGCTTACGTTTATTCCACCAATTATATAAGTTTTCAATTTCAATTTTTGCATTTTTATGTTCATCATCATACATCCAATCAACATGACTTGTAAATAAATTTTCTTTTTCAATACAATCGCATAAAATCTGAAAACAAGCATGTAAAATAATCACATCCTTATCTAGCCATTCATCGTTTAATGTTTCTATTTTTAGAAGATTCGAAGGTTTCATTATTAATTTATTTTTTCAAAACTTATCACTCATAACTACTAACTCACAACTTCTAGATATGTGGACCAAGCATATTTTTAGGATCAAGGATTTCGTCCAAACGTTCTTTCGACAATAAACCGTGATCTAAGACCAATTGATATACACCTCCTCCTGTTTCTAAAGCTTCTTTCGCAATTTTTGTACTTGCTTTGTAACCAATGTAAGGATTTAAAGCTGTAACAATTCCAATACTATTTTGTACTTCATTTTTCAAATGTTCTGCGTTTGCTGTAATTCCATCCACACATTCAACACGTAGCGTATTCATCGCATTTGTTAAATATTGAATCGATTCCATAATCGAAAAACCAATTATTGGCTCCATTACATTTAATTGTAATTGACCAGCTTCGGCAGCCATTGTTATTGATAAATCATTTCCAATCACTTTAAAACAAACTTGATTCACTACTTCTGGAATTACTGGATTTACTTTCCCTGGCATAATCGAAGATCCTGGTTGTTTTGGAGGTAAATTAATCTCGAACAAACCTGTTCTCGGACCAGATGTTAACAAACGTAAATCATTACAAATTTTCGACAACTTCACACAAAGACGTTTCAAAGCTGATGAATAATCCACAAACGAGCTTGTATCCGAAGTTGCTTCAACTAAATTATCAGCCAACGAAACATCTTCATTCATGATTTCAGCTATTTTAGTTGTACACAATTGTGCATAACCTGGAACAGCATTCAATCCAGTTCCAATTGCAGTTGCACCCATATTAATTACTAATAATTCGGCAGCAATTCGGTTTAAATTATCAACTTCTTTATGTAATGTATTCGAAAAACCTTCAAACTCTTGCCCAAGCGTCATTGGAACTGCATCTTGCAATTGCGTACGTCCCATTTTTATAACATTACCAAATTGTTTCCCTTTTTTATCAAGTGCCTCATACAACGAAGTTAATGCCTCAACCAAAGGTTTATTCATATTAAATAATGCTAATTTCAAAGCAGATGGATAGGCATCATTCGTAGATTGCGAAAGGTTTACATGATCATTTGGCGAACAAAATTGATACTCTCCTTTTTGTTTTCCTAAATACTCCAAAGCAATATTTGCAATTACTTCATTTGCATTCATATTTGTAGAAGTTCCCGCACCACCTTGTATCATATCGATTGGAAATTGCTCTGTATATTTACCAGCTATTAACTCATTCGAAGCAAAAGAAATCGCATCAAATAATTCTTTCGATAAAATTCCTAATTCGTGATTGGCTTGCGCTGCTCCTAATTTCACAACACCAAGCGCTTTTACAAATTCGGGATAATGTGACAAATAGTTATTGGAAATTTTGAAATTATTAATGGCACGTTGCGTTTGCACACCATAATAAGCCGTTTCAGGAATTTGTAATTCTCCTAATAAATCAGACTCCGTTCTCATTTTATTTATTGTTTGTTATTGACAATTAAAGGTAAGGAATAATCTAGTATCTTTTTGAAAAGCATTTTTCCAAAAAATTTAAAAAATCTATATCTTTAAAACATTAACACAAAAGAGATGAAAGCAGCTCGTTATTATTCATTAGACGTTTTTCGTGGCGCAACTGTTGCGTTGATGATTTTGGTAAATAATCCAGGAACTTGGTCGGCTATGTTCGATCCTTTGGAGCATGCAGAATGGCACGGATGCACACCAACAGATTTGGTTTTTCCTTTCTTTTTGTTTGCCTTAGGAAATGCAATGGCTTTTATGATTCCAAAATTACAACAACAACCTCAACAAATTTTCTGGCAAAAAGTAATAAAACGAACAATTCTAATTTTCGGAATTGGATTATTCATCAATTGGTGGCCATTTTTCAAGTGGGATAATAATGAACTTATTTTCAAAGCATGGAAAGATTCAGAAGAAAGCGGAATCCGAATAATGGGCGTTTTACAACGAATTGCAATTGCTTATTTTTTCGCTTCGGTGATTGCTTTTTATTTTAAACAAAAACAAGTTTTATTGATAAGTTGTGCGATTCTTCTACTTTATTGGGTTTTAACTTTCGGACTTGGAACTTCTACCCCTTATTCATTAGAAGGTTTTATCGGAACTAAAATTGATAATCAATTGCTTGGTTTAGCGCATATTTACAAAGGAGAAGGAGTACCGTTTGATCCCGAAGGAATTTTCAGTACAATTTCTACTATTCCACAGGTTTTATTTGGGTATTTGGTTGGTGATTATATTCAGAAACAAGGAAATATCAATTGGTTGAATCGTCCTTTACCAAAAACTGACAATCCGCAATATAAAATGTTAGCTGGCTTATTTGTTTTAGGAACAATTGCGTTGACAATTGGTTACGTTTGGCAATGGGATTTTCCGTACAATAAAAAGATTTGGAGCAGTTCTTATGTTTTCAACACAACTGGTTTAGCAATTTTGACAATTGGATCAATGATTTGGTTCATCGAAATTTTAGGCATCAAAAATGGTTTCATGAAATTCTTTGATGTTTTTGGAAAAAATCCTTTATTCATCTTTGTTTTGAGCGGATTATTACCTCGATTATTAGGTTTAATCAGAATTGAAGCTGGTTTAAACGACAAAAGAGAAATCAAATTCATTTCA
This sequence comes from Empedobacter sp. R132-2, assembly GCF_030324375.1. Classification (NCBI taxonomy): domain Bacteria; kingdom Pseudomonadati; phylum Bacteroidota; class Flavobacteriia; order Flavobacteriales; family Weeksellaceae; genus Empedobacter; species Empedobacter sp. R132-2. Next base: position 33,607 of record NZ_JACAGG010000021.1, on the reverse strand, counting down.
CCATTGGGTTGGTTCTACGAAAATGTTTGCGCTAAAATTCCTGGAATTCCAGAAATTGGTTCATTTGTTTATTCGCTAATTTTCTTAGCTTTCTTTTGGTGGTTAGCTTATTTATTAGATAAAAAGAAGATTTATATTAAAGTTTAAAAGTCTTGAGTAGTAAATTATAAGTTTTTAGAAGAGATGTCTCGATTCCTCGACATGACATTAATTATCAGCCTAGATTGGATTTTCTTGTCATGTTGAGCGAGTCAAACGATGTAGAAACATCTAATATTTAGAAAACAATCTTACTTATAAAAATTATTTCTAAACCTTCTTATAAACAGCATAAAACTGATAAAAGTGCTGAATATTTTCAACATCAAAAATAATTTGTTTCCATTGATTTAATTCCAAAATCAATTGATTTTCGTGTTGAGTAAACTTCCCAACAAAAATTTCATCATCATTCAAATACAAACCAAACTTATCATTTACCAAATGTAAATTTTCCACTTCCAAATGTTCAAAAAATAAAATAGACGATTCTTCTTCTGTAAAATCGATAGGTGAAGCGATACCCGAAGAATATTCTAACGCAATAAACTGATGCGAATTATAGATTGGAAAGTAAATCGACGGATAATTTTCTATATTAGAAAATAATTCTTTTTTTAACTGAATTATTTCTCGTGATAAAAAAGGAATCGCGCTCAAATTTTTAACATTTCGTAACATATCAGCTTCCTCAAAATAGTTATCAAAGTGTAATATTTCGTTAACTGTTAAGTTTTTTTCGATCAAATGACTTATTGGAATGCTAAAATATTTAGCAATTTGAGAAATTGTTTCAATTCGTGGCTCTGCACGTTTTTCTTCATAAGATGAAATATTCCCTCTACTAACTTCGAACAAATCAGCAAAAGCCTGTTGAGTTAAGTTCTTAACTTGTCTTAATTTCTTTATATTTTCACCTATTTTTGTCATTATTTAAAATTTTAACACTTTTATTTGCTAATTATTTTAGCAAATTGTTTAATTTTATGGAAACAAATTACAAAAAACACTAATAACAACAAAATGAATTATTTTTCGAAGATTGAAAATTTTATTCAAAACATCAATTACACCATCACTTACAAAGACGAAAAAGAGGGTGTTTTTATGATTGAAAATTTATTGGATGGTGTTCAAAATCTGATTGTAGGAATTGCACCACCTGTTATCATTTTCGAGTTGTATTTATTTACAATTACAAATGATAATCTGGAAATGCTAAAAGCGTTGTTGATGAAAAATCGCGATATCATTCATGGTGCTTTTGCAATAACAGAAGACGGAAAAAAAGTTATTTATCGTTACACACTTCAAATTGCGAATCTTGATCAAAACGAATTTGAAGCAACGTTAAATTCTTTGAGCTTATTGATGAGCGAATATTCTGCTCAATTAATCGAATTTTCTAAACAATAAAACAATATCACTATGAATATTTTCAAACGTATTTTTAGAATTGGACAAGCGGAAATACATTCGGTTGTCGAAAAAATGGAAGACCCAATCAAAATGACAGAACAAGGAATTCGCGAAATGCGCGACGATCTTAATCAATCATTAGAGGCTTACGCAAAGGTAAAAGCAATGGCAATTCGTTCGCAAAATAGCGTCGACAAAAAGAAAGAAGAAGCTGCAGATTATGAACGAAAAGCAATTCTTTTGTTAGAAAAAGCTGAGCGAAATGAAATTACAATTGAACAAGCCGAAAATTTAGCGAAAGAAGCTTTGAGCTTAAAAAATCAATTGTTAGAAGAAATTACTGAATTAGAAAATCAAGTGATTATTCATGAAAAATCTGCAAATGAAGTGCACAAAAACGTTGAGGTTCTTAAATTCAACATTAATAAATGGGAAAATGAATTAACAACATTAAAAGCTCGTGTAAAAGTTGCTGATGCCACAAAACAAGTAAACAAACAAATGGCAAAAATTGATGCGAATAGCACAATTAGCATGTTAGAACGCATGAAAGCCAAAGTAGAAGAAGACGAAGCACTTGCACAAGCTTACGGAAGTTTAGCGGACAATTCGAAAACCGCTGATGACGAAATTAACGAAACCTTGAAAGGTGATTTGATTCAAAATGAATTAGAAGCTTTAAAGCTAAAAATTCAGTCGAAAAATCAAGAATAAATCACTTTTTATAGTGAATTATTTCTATAAAATTTTTAGTAAATTAATCTCTTTTAAAAAATCAAAACTATGGCATCTAAATATGAATACAAAACAATAGAAATAATGCCTAACGCTGGCTTATTTTCTATCAAAATAGATAAAACATTTTTGGATGATTTACTAAATAAATATGGAAATGAAGGCTGGGAATTAATCACTTCCACTCCGCTTTCCATCAACAGCACAACGAAAATTATTTATTATACATTCAGAAGAGCTATTTAACATTAAAAATTAACACTAAATGACCGAAATTTTAGACCTTCTTTTTAATCCATTGGCCAACGGAATTATGACCATTTTGATGGGATTTTCTCTTGTCTATTGGGTATTTCAACTGTTAGCTGGTGACGGAATTGATCTTGGAACAGATTCTGATTTTCATATCGGAGACATCAATGATGTTGATGCCCACCACGAAATTGACGCTGATCACGATGCTGATGCAGACGTGCATCACGAACCAGGTTTTTGGGCAAAATGTTTAGAATTCATCAATGTTGGTAAAGTTCCGTTAATGGTGATTATTACTTTGTTCAAATTTATCAGTTGGGTGATTACCATTATTTCTTCGATTGTTTTTGGATTAAGCAAATTAGGATTGTATTCAGTTTTAATCTTAATTCCGGTTTTCATCATCGCTTATTTTATGATGCATTGGATCACTAAACCATTAGTTAAAATGTATTCAGAATTAGGTTATCATGGAGAAGAAGAAACTGATTTTATCGGAAGAGTCGGAAAATCAAAATCTAAAATCACAGGAGATAAAATAGGCTCTGCGGAATTTCAAATCGAGAAAGATATTATTACGCTTAACATCAAAAGTCAAAATGGCGAAGAAATTAATTTTGGAGATACCATTATTATCACCGACGAATCGCCTTCAAATCATTATTATTTCGTCATCAAACATATAACCTTAAACAACATTTAACACTATTATGACACTAATATTTCAACTTACTTCGTTTCTTATCGAAGAAATTTTAATCTTAATTATTCACTAAATCAATCAAAATATAATAAAAATCTCATGACAAATTTTATTCTTTTAGCAGTTGGTGTTATCGTTTTCATCTTTATTGCTTTCATCGTCGTTTTAAGCGTTTTCTATAAAAAAGTTCCGCAAGGAAAAGCCATCGTTCGTACTGGTGTTGGTGGATCGCAAGTAGCTTTCAACAAAGGAATGTATGTAATTCCTGTTTTCCACAAAATGGAAATTATGGACATTTCGATTAAGAAAATTGATATTACTCGTCAACAACACGATGGTTTAATTTGTAAAGACAACATTCGTGCAGATATCAAAGTTGCATTTTTTGTTCGCGTTAATAAATCGGTGAATGATGTAATCAATGTTGCACAAAACTTAGGAACAGAACGAGCATCAGAACCAGAAACATTAAAAAGTATTTTCGAAGCAAAATTCTCAGAAGCTTTAAAAACAGTTGGAAAAAAATTCGATTTTATCGAATTATACGAAGCTCGTCGCGAATTTAGAGATGAAATTTTAAATATCATCGGAACAGACTTGAATGGATATATTTTAGATGACTGTGCGATTGATTATTTAGAACAAACTGAATTACAATTCTTGAGCCCTGATAATATTTTAGATTCGGAAGGTATTAAAAAAATCACGGAATTAACGGCTCAACAAAATATGAACGCCAACTTAATTCGTCGTGAAGAAGAAAAAGTAATCAAAAAACAAAACGTTGAAGCGCGCGAAGCAATCTTAGAATTAGAGCGACAATTAGCCGAAAAAGAAGAGCGTCAACGCAGAGAAATCGAAAATATAAAAGCGCGCGAAGAGGCAGAAATTGCAAAAGTTCGCGAAGAAGAACGTCTAAAAGCTGAATCTGTTCGTATTACAACAGAAGAGCAATTGGCGGTACAAGAAGAAAATAAATTGCGTCAAATTATTATCGCAGAAAAAAATAAAGTTCGTACTGATGCAATCGAAACGGAACGCGTTGAAAAAGATCGTGCATTAGAGCAAACAGAACGTGAGCGAATTGTGACTTTAGCTCAGATTGATAAAGAAAGGTCTATCGAAGTTGAGAAGAAAAATATTCAAGGCGTTATCAAAGAACGCGTTCTTTTAGAAAAAGGCGTGATTGAAGAGCAACAAGGTGTGAAAGATGTTGAAGTTTACCGTGAAGTTGAGCGTCAGAAACAAGCCGGAATTATTGCTGCATCGCAAGAAGCGGAAGAGCGTTTAATCGAAACTGTAAAAGCTGCGGAAGCGGCAAAAATTGCGGCAGAGCAAGAAGCTGCTCGTCAAGTTATCGAAGCAGATGCACAAAAACAAGTTGCAGAACGCAAAGCGCAAGAGTTATTAATTGATGCGGAAGCTAAAAAAGAAGCTTCTGCAAAAGAAGCTGAAGCTCGTAAAATAATTGCTGAAGCACAAGCAAAAGAAGAAGCTGCAATTGGTCTATCTGAAGCAGAAGTAATGGTTGCAAAAGCAGAAGCAGAAGAAAAACAAGGAACTGTAGAAGCATCTGTTATCGAGAAAAAAGCAGAAGCGTTACGTAAAGAAGGCTTAGCACAAGCAGAAGTTGTTCGTGAAAAAGCATTAGCAGAAGCAAAAGGAATTGAAGAAAAAGCAGAAGCTATGAAGAAACTGGACGGTGTTGGAAAAGAGCACGAAGAGTTCAAACTTCAATTACAAAAAGAAAAAGATATCGAATTGGCTCATATCAACATTCAAAAAGATATTGCTGGAGCCCAAGCTGAGGTGTTATCAAATGCATTGAAATCTGCGAAAATTGACATTGTTGGTGGAGAAACAATGTTCTTCGAAAATATTGTGAAACAAGTTTCGAATGCAAAAGGTTTCGATCATTTAATCGACAATTCGAAACATGCAACAGATATCAAAAATGCATTGATTGACGAAGATGGCGGAAGCGATTTAGCTGGAAAAGTGAGAAGTCTTGCCGATAAATATGGCATTTCATCAAACGACATCAAAAACTTAACAATTACTGCGGCATTAATTAAATTACAGCAAGCTGCTTCTGCTTCTGGAAACAGCGAAGACACAGGATTTATAAATTCTCTTTTCGGAATTGCGAATCAGTTAGGTGTTTCAAATAAAAAAATAGGTTAATCCATTAAACAATAATAGAGTGATTGAATCTATTCGTTTCAATCGCTCTTAATTACAGTTTAATCACCTTCTAGATTTTAATTTAATGCAAGAAGAAAAAAATATTAACGTTACCGAAACGCTTGATGCAGGCGCGTACGAAATCATCCGAAAAAGACTTCTTACACAAAAAGATTTTCTTTCGGAAAGATTAACGAAATTGAATGATGCTCGAAAAGAAGTCTTCAATTCTACCAATTTTGCATTAAGCGCAAACCAAAGAATTACGACAGAAAATACATGCGTCGCACGTGGAATTATCGCGTTCGATAAATTGTGTATTTTTGGTTACAACGTGCATTTCGGTTTACGCACAGACATTCAGTTGAGCGATGTTTTTAGTATTTATCTGTTTCAAGAAAATCAATTTATTCCTCAACCTCTCGACTTAATAAACGATCAGAATTTCTTTACAGATTTTCAGAATTTATATAAATATTACCGCGATTCTATCTTTTCTAAATTTCGTAGAACAGATAATTATCTATACATGGTTTTCCAAACCAGTAAAAGCGCACAAGATTTGAAAGCGTTTAAATGGTTAATCAAAGACGGAAAATTAATTTATCAAGATGATCGCAGCATTCACGAAGTAAAAAAAGCAGATCAATTTGATTTTGAATGGCAAAAAACTTCTATCGATGATCGTCGATTAGGAAAGTTTCCACATATTTCTATTTTAGATAAGATTTTTATCGAAGCAATTGGTGGTGATATTACTTTTAAAATTGAAGATAATACGGATTCAGGAAAAGGAATTTTCACTGAAAAAGTGACACATTTAGATCAACAATTAGACGATGCCGAATATTATTATGCCGATTTAGGAAATCTAATTGCGGTTAAAATAAAACCGTTTCAAGAAGATTTCAGAGCCTATATTTACAATGTTCGCACCAAAGAAGTTATCAACATTCCTGCACTTTTAGATGCAGCAGTTCTGTTACCCGATAATCAAGGTTTAATTTTTTCGAATGGTTATTATTTACAAAACGGAACGTATCATCTTTTCGATAATAATAATTTAGAGCATTTTCAATTTTTCCGTCGTGTAAATTCTCCGAACGGAGAAGATTTTATGTACATTTTCAATCAAGATGAAACCAATACATACATTCTTTTATCGTACAATATCATTCAACAAACTGTGGAAACACCTATAGTTTGTAATGGTTTTACGATTTTTAAAGATGGAAGTTTAATTTATTTCCGCACCGAAGAAGAAGCGACAAGACATCATCAAGTTCAAATTTGGCAAACACCTTATGTTGAACGTTTGATTGAAAATACAGAGAAAACAAATCATCCATTATATAAAATTGGGAACAAAGACATTGTGAAAGCAATGGCTGAATCTCAGGAGGTTATTCAATTAATCAACAAAGAAGATTCGTACGAAGGTTTATACGAGGACATTGTAAAAAAAGCGAATAATATTGTAGATGGCTATTTTTGGATTAATGATCAAGAGACTTTTGAGCTTGCTGTTCCTTTATTAGAAATAAAAACAGTTGCCAATACAGCGATTGATGAATTTGCTAAAGTTCAAATTCAGAAAAAATTTGCGCAAGAAACCTTAGAAAAAACGGAAGAATCGATTGAAGAAATCGTTTTCAAAGTAAATAGCACAACGTACAATCAATTGGATTTATTGGTTGAACATTTAGCTGAGGCTCGTAAAATTCAAGGAAAAGTTATTGATTTACGTTCAATTCGCTACATCAATTTAGAGCGTGTTCAAGAATTAGAAAACCGATTGCAAGAGGTAAACGAAAATTTATCAACCAAAACAATTGAGTTTCTTTTATTGGATGAAGCACTAATTCCATACGAAGAAAAAGTTGCTGAACAGAAAAACTTAGTAGCTTCTATCGAAAAAGTCATTGATGCGAAAGTTATCGAAGAAGCCTGTCTTAAAATTGCCTCAGAATTAGAATTATTGATTGATATTCTGAACAGTTTAAAAATTGAAGACGCAACACAAACAACAAAAATCATTGAGAAAATCTCGGTTATTTTTGCTTCGCTTAACGAAGTTCGTGCCCAATTAACACGTCAAACTTCTGCGTTAAAAAGCAAAGAAGCTGTTGCAGAATTTTCTGCTCAAATCACGTTGTTAGAACAAAGTGTGGTTAACTTTTTAGAATTATCAACAACTGCCGAAAAAACGGAAGAATACAATACAAAAATAATTGTTCAACTTGAAGAATTAGAAAGTAAATTTTCTGATTTTGATGATTTCGCCTTGAAAATTGCAGATAAGCGCGACGAAATTATCAAGGCATTCAATTCGAAACGTGAACAATTAGTTGAACAAACCAACAAACGCACCAATTCATTAGAACAAATTGGCTTGCGCGTCTTGAAAAATATCGAAAATAAAGCCAAAACTTTTTCTGAGAAAGAAGAAATTTTAGCGTTTTATTCTTCGGATTTAATGATTGACAAAATGCGTCAAATCATTCAAGAATTGAAGGATTTAAAAGATGTTTCGAAAGCCGAAAACCTTGAAAATCTATTAAAAAAATCGCAAGAAGATACGCTTCGTGTTTTACGAGATAAAACTGAACTTTTTGTTGATGGGCAAAATATTATTGCGCTTGGTCAAAATAAATTTACGGTCAATACGCAGCAATTAGCGCTGACATTGTTGAATCGTAACAACGAATTATTTTATCATTTAACAGGTACAAGTTTCTATCAAAAAGTTAAAAACGATGAGATTTATCGTTACCAAGATATTTGGAACCAAGAATTTGTTTCGGAAAATCAATTGGTTTATCGTGCTGAATATTTAGCTTATCAAGCTTTTTTAGCAAGAAATGAAAACGATTTTGATGCTGAAAAATTTATCAATCAAATCATTGAACAAAATTATTCGGAAGGTTATATAAAAGGCGTTCACAATTTTGATGCGTTTCGAATTTTTACTGAATTGGTCAACATAAATTCGAAATTAGATGTGTTGCAATTTGATGCGCCAACTCGTACAACTGCTCAAATTTTTTGCCATTCTTTAGAAAAGAATTTGCAAGATAAGTTGAATGCAATGATTAATTCGGCTCAATTAATTTTGAAAAATTTTCCGAATTCAACTCGATTTGAAAATATTCTAAATGAAATCAAATCGCTTTTTGAAAATTGGGAAACTGAATGGGATAAAACAATAACAACTTCAGAAAAAGTTGCCAATTATTTGTTTAGAACTTTCACAAAATATCAAGCTTTTTCGATGAGTAATGAAGCTGAAAATTTTCGAAAAGAATTCATTAATTACTTAGAGAAAAATAAAAATTCAGATGATTTTAATGCGTTGATTGCAGATGAACAATTTTCTTCAACCGAAAAATTTTACTTGATCGAAAACTGGATTCATTCTTTTATCGATGAAAATGAAAATTTTTCAACTTACAGAAATGTTGTAAATGAAGTAGCAACGATGTTATTGTTTTCTAAAGATAAATTTCAGTTAATAAATGGAAATTCATCTATTATAATTGAAGATTTAAAAGGAAATCATACCGTAATAATTGATGGTATTTATACACAAAATTATCATGAAATCATTTCTAAATTAGAGCATTTTTCAACTGTTGATGTTCCAAATTTTAAATCATTCCAAAAGTTAAAAGAAGAAATTTCGAAAGCTTATGAAAAGGATTTAAAAATCGCAGAATTTGAACCAAAAGTTTTAACATCATTTGTTCGAAATAAATTAATCAACGAAGTTTATTTTCCTTTAATCGGAAATAATTTAGCCAAACAATTGGGAACTGCAGGCGATAACAAGCGTACTGCACGAATGGGAATGTTGTTGTTAATTTCGCCTCCTGGTTATGGAAAAACGACGTTGATGGAGTATTTAGCAAAAACAATGGGCCTACATTTTGTGAAAGTAAATGGACCAACAATTGGACATAATATTACATCAATCGATCCAATAGAAGCCAAAACTTCTGGAGAAAGAGAGGAATTAAAAAAGATAAATCTTTCGTTTGAAATGGCAGATAATGTAATGTTGTACTTGGACGATATTCAGCATTTGAGTGCCGAATTTTTACAGAAATTTATTTCATTAGCCGATGGACAGCGAAAAATTGATGGAATTTTTGAAGGAGAAAGTAAAACCTACGATTTACGCGGAAAACGTTTTTGCATTGTAATGGCAGGAAATCCATATACGGAAAGCGGCTCTAAATTTCAGATTCCAGATATGTTGGCTAATCGTGCTGATGTTTATAATTTGGGTGATGTAATTGGTGATACGGAAACGTTGTTCAATTTAAGTTTGATTGAAAATGCAACAGGAGATAATCCTTATTTGGATAAAATTGCTTCAAAAAGTTTGACAGATTTTTACAAGTTAACAAATTTTGTAACCGAAAATCAAGAACAACTTCCGGATTTGGAAGGCAATTATTTGAAACAAGAAATTGATGATTTTATTGCAGTTCTAAAACATGTGATTAAGATTAGAAATATTGTCGTAAAAGTCAATCAAAATTATATTTCGAGCGCAGCAATGCAAGATGATTACAGAACGGAACCGCCTTTCAAAATGCAAGGTTCGTACAGAAATATGTCAAAATTGGTTTCGAAAATTGTTCCAATGATGAACGAAAAAGAAATTAACGAAACTATTTTAGCGCATTACGAAAGTGAATCGCAAACATTGACAACAGATACAGAATCGAATTTGTTGCGATTAAAAGAAATTGCAGGTTTGATAACTGCTAAAGAAAAAGAACGTTGGGAAACGATAAAAGCAACCTTTGTAAAAAATAACAAACACGGTGGCTTGAATAAAGACGATAAAGTTTTTGCTCAATTGCTCGAATTCAATGAAAATTTGGAAGGAATTATCCAAGCTATTTTGAAAAAATAAACTAAAAGCCGCTCATTGAGCGGCTTTTTTTTATTCACTAAATTTATCTCCTCTGAATATTTTCACAGGATTCCCTCTTGCAATAGACGTTTGATTATTCCATTTTTTTTGAACCAAGTCCTTCAATTTATTGGTTTCAAATCCTTGTAATTTCAATAACAAACGAGTTGTTGCAGTTTTTTTGTTCTGATGTTGTGAACGTAAATCCATCGAAACAGCCGAAATTCCACTTGGTTGATGTATCGCACGAACAGCCGAATTTACTTTGTTTACATTTTGTCCACCATTTCCAGAGCTTCGCATTGTTTGGTATATAATTTCATTCGGATTGATTGAATTTTCTTTCGGAATTTCTAATTCAAAACAACCAATAAACCAATTTTTTCGTTGATGAAATTTTCGGTATGGACTTTTACCAATCCATAAAATTGCTCCAAGCCAAGTTTTTAAAAACGTGTTTAAATCATTTCCTTCAAGTTCTATAATCACAGATGAAAGTTGATGAAAATCTTTATCCATTTCTCTTTCAATTATGTCAAACTTAATTTCAGATTTTGTGCACGCTTCCGAAAACTTTTTAAAAACATTAGTCACCACAAAATTGCATTCCGCTGGTCCTCTACCCGATGTAAGTTGAATAATTTTTTTCCTCATCATTATTTATCCATTCGTACAATTTTCGGTGTAAAAGTTCCCAACACTTTCACTAATTCAGTCTGTAAATTCATCACCGTTTTTATGTTTTTATATGCCAAAGGTGCTTCATCTACACTTCCGCCAATCAGCTCAATTCCTGCATCTTTCAATTGTGAATTCATAAAACTTTTAGTAATTGTTGATTTACATTTCGCACGCGACATTTTTCGTCCCGCACCATGCGAAGCCGAATTAATACTCAATTCATTTCCCAAACCTTCAACAATGTAACCGTTCGCGGTCATCGAACCTGGAATAATTCCTAAAATTCCTTTTCCAGCTGGCGTCGCTCCTTTACGATGAACAATTCGTTCCGTTCCTTCAACCATTTCTTTCCACGCAAAATTGTGATGATTTTCGATGTTAAAAACGATACGTTTTCCCAAAGCTTTCGCAATTCTTCGGTGAATATCATCGTGACAAGCCTTGGCATATTCGCCAGCCAAATTCATCGCTGCCCAATATTCTTGGCCATCGTACGTGTCCAAATCTAACCAAGCCAAATGCTGAACTTGCTTCGGAAGTGGACATTGTTTCGTCGCCAAATACGTATAATGTTTTGCAATATTTGCACCCAAACCACGCGAACCACTATGCGATAAAACAGCCAAATATTCTCCTGGAATCAAGTTCCATTCAGGTTTTACCTCATCTAATTTCACAATCCCAAATTCAACAAAATGATTCCCTCCACCAGAAGTTCCTAATTGTTGATAAGCTTTTGTTTTTAAACTTTTCAAGATTGGAATTTCATCAAAAATAGAACGTTCAAAAATTTCATGATCCGCTTTTAGTTTATGCGTTTCATACATTCCGAATTTGGTATGATCTTGCAAAATCTGAATCAATTGATGCGATTTTCCTTTCAAAAAACTAGCTGGCAAATCGTAAACCGAAAGACTCATTCTACAACCAATATCCACACCAACTCCATAAGGAATCACCGCATTATCCGTCGCTAAGACACCTCCGATTGGCAATCCATACCCCGAATGCGCATCTGGCATCAAAGCTCCTTTTACCGAAATTGGCAATTTCAATGCATCATATAATTGAAATTTTGCTTGCTCGTCAATTTCATTTTCTCCAAAAATCGAAAAAGGTGAACGCGTTGTTTTTAATTCTTGTAATCTAACCTCAACTGGTTTTATTAATCCTTCCGCAACTTTTCCCCAAATTCCGTGACCGATGTATTTTTCTGGCTCAAGTAAAACTTCTTTTGCTTCGTTAATAATCGTTTGTTTCTTTTCTTTTTTTCTGTATCGATGAATTTGCCCAATTGCAATATTGATCGAATTATATTTTGGAAAGCCTATTTTTATAAAGTCCTTTCCAGAGATTTTATTTCCCATGATTAATATCTTTTAGATAACTGATGTTCTTTTTCCATCAGCATTTCAGCGATTTCAATCGCTAAATTTTTATTATTAAAAAATTTCCTTTTTGTAAAAGGATTTTTAAATTTTGGTTTTCGTTCATACGAATACCCTCCTCCAACTATTTTCTTTAAAAGGATTCCTTGATTTTTATACTTGTCAAAAAAATGATCGATTTGCGCTTCTTCGCGCTTCAAATCAATATCAAGCGGTTTGTAATACGTAATCATATTTGGTTTTATAATCAATCGAAAACGCCACGGTTGTAGAAATTCATAAATTCCTTTGAAACGTTTTGTCTTGGGATCATACACCTGAATACACACAAAATATAGACGTTCTTCATCATTCAAAATTGAATACGGACCTGAATATTCGTAAGGTTGCAATTGTTTCAACTCTTGAATTCTCTGAACATAAATTCGCTTTCCGTTTCGTTTTCGTTTTTTTACAAACTTTCGCGTTTCTGCATATTGAGAAGTATTTATTTTCTTTAGAATTTGAGTAAAAAACTCAATCTCATTTTCTTTTTTAATATCTTCTCTCAATACAATATATCGCTCAAAACCTTTTTGACACGGCTCTTTTAAAAGAACAAGCGGAATTTCTTTTTGTTCTTTAAAAATTTCTTTTTGACGTTTATATTTCTCTCTTACATTTTTTTCTTTCGTTGTTTTTACACTTCTTTTCCTCGCTCTTTTTGTTCGTAATTGAGTAGAAAAGAAAATTGAATCTTCCATAAAATGGATTATTTGATTGCAAATAATTATTTTGAAATAATTAGCGCTAACTATTTCTTCTTCGGAAGTTTTTAGAAGTTATTCTGAATCTAGAATGGAATAATAAAAGAAAAAGCCCGAAGAATCCTCCGGGCTTTTGATATAATAAGTAAATTATTTACGATTTATAAGCACGAAGAATGCTCATTGCAAAATCTGTTGCAATAGCTAAAAACTGATATGTCGTTTCTTTGAACATTTTATTTCTTCGTTATTAAATTGTTATACGTTATGATTTTTATCAGTGCAAATTTAAGTCAATAAAATTCACATTTCCAAATCCTTTGTGAAATTTCACTAAAAATAGGGAGAAAAATATTATTGATTTTTAACATTCATTTAGTTGAAGAAGTTCCTTTCAAAATTTCATCAGTTAATTCCATTATCTTGGTTGAAGAATTTGATAAAATAATTACATCTTTATCATTAGTCCAATGTTTATTTCCATTAAAATCTACCACAGAAAATTTTACTTTTCCTTTCAAATCTTTCAATAAGTCATTTACGATATAAATTTTGTACACATTTTCTTCTTTTTCTACTGAAATTAGCACATTTTCGAAACTTCTTTTCACTTGATAATGTAACGCTTTCCAATTTCCTAATTTATCCAAAGACGACCACGAAGTTACTGGCCAAACGTCATTCAATTGCCAATACAAACTTCCCATATTATAAGGTTTTGCACGTCGATGTGCTTCAATTGCCAACTGAATTCCGCGTGCTTGTAACAATTGAGAAACGTAGTTGTACTGCACAAAATCGGTCGGAACAACATAATCTCGCTGCATATATTCGTTGATTGTTTCCCAACCTTTTGGATGTTTTTGATGCGCTAAAATTATTGCAGAATTTTTACTCAATGTATCTTTTTCAGAAAACATTGATTTCACCGTTTTCAACGTTGGCATTCCTTGAAAACCATATTCAGAAGCAAAACGTGGAACTTTTTTTTCATACGTTTCAAACGGTTCCATTCCCCACCAAACGCCCCAATAATGCGAATCTCCTTGCGTCAAACTTTCTTTTCTTCCCCAACCAATCGAAGGTGAAGACGGCCAATAGCGATTCTCTGATTTTGGTAAAATCGAATCTAAAACATTCGGAATAATATGATGAAAAGTCGTTTGATAATCTTTCCAAATACTCAACGAATCTTGTTTCGACCAGCCCATTTGTTTCTGATATCCCCAATTTTTCCACGCTTCATCAATTTCATTATTTCCACACCAAAGCGCAATAGAAGTATGATTTTTTAGGCGATTCACTTGATCAATTGTTTCTTGTTTTACATTGTGAAGAAAATCTTGATCGCCAGGATAAAAAGCACAAGCGTACATAAAATCTTGCCAAACCAACAAACCTTTTTCGTCGCATAATTCATAAAAATAATCGTCCTCATAAATTCCACCACCCCAAATACGAATCATATTCATATTGGCTTCAACCGAACTATTTATCAACTTTTCATAATCATTTTTTGAAACTCGTGAAACAAAATTATCTTGCGGAATATAATTTGCACCTTTCATATAAGTTGGAACCCTATTCACTTTAAAATAAAACCTAGAGCCAACTTCGTCTTTTTCTTGTACCAATTCTATCGTACGTAAACCAAATTTTAAATACTTAAATATCTGTTCATTCCCTTGTTTAATTTTGAATTGATAATCGTATAAATACTGTTCGCCCATTCCATTTGGCCACCATAATTTTGGATTGTGAATCGTTTCATCAATCGAAAAATGATTAATTCCTTTGGTTAATTTTTGAGTGATTATTTTCTGATTAAAATTAATTTCTACAGCTGTATTTTGTTCCGATTGGATAATAAATTTAAACTTTACTTTCGCTTGATTTTTATCCAATTTGACAATTTCATAAGACAAGTCATTCAGTTTTAAATTATTCCAAGAAATAAGTTCAATTGGTTTATAAATCGCAACCGTTACCAATCTTGGTCCCCAATCCCAACCATACTGATATTGCGCTTTTCGAGTAAAAACACGCTCACCTTCTGGTATTTATATGGAAGAAGATTTGCTAATCGTTTTCCTTCATTAGGCGACGATTTGAATTGTATTTCGAGCAAATTATTTTTATCTTTCAGTAAATCTTTGACCGAAACTTCCCAAATTCGAAACATATTATTCGCATCCAGAATTAATTTTCCGTTCAGAAAAACTTTTGCATATGTATCCAATCCATTAAATTTTAACTGAATGTTTTGCGCTTTTCGTTCGGCTTCAGTCAAATCAAAAGAAGTTTTGTAGTTCCAATCTTCGTTTTCTACCCATTGCACTTTTGCATCATTAACGTCTTTGTAAGGATTTGGAATAATATTATTTAACATCAAATCGGTATGAACAGAACCAGGAATCTCAGCTTTCAGCCATTTTGAATCTCCTTTTTGTTGAAAAGTCCAATTCTCTAAATTCAAATTTCGAGTCGTTTGAGCAGAAAGTTGAATAAATGTAAAAAAAGTAATAACAAAAAATAGTAATCTCCTCATTTTGTGCTGATTTTCATAAGGATAAAATTAGGTTTAAAATTCATATAAACACAAAAGAGATTATTAAAAACAATTTCTTTTGTTGAATACATAATATAGGCTTCGTTAATTATGGGAATAACGAATATGCTAAACTTAGGTTGACTCGGCTATATTTGAATTTCAGAAAAAAGCAACTGATTATTCAATCGATTTGTACAATCAAGATCAAGCGGAAACTACAAAAAAATGGAAATGATTCTTCTATCAATTTAAAACAAGTTATGCGAGAAGAAAATTTAATGGATTATGATTTTGAAAGTGCTAAATTTAGAATTCAAGAATTACATTCAAACTTTTTCAAAACGCTAAACGAGCATTCTAAGCAAAAACTAACACCTCTTAATTTGAAATATTGTTCGTATATCTATCTTGGTTTAGACACCAAACAAATTGCAACTCTTCTTAATATTGAACCAAAAAGTGTACGAATAACAAAGTATCGTTTGAAACAAAAATTTGGTCTAGTAAAAGAAGATAAATTATATACTTTTTTTCATCGGATAATTGCCTAGATTTATTTTTTAGTAAAAAACACACTTCAACTCTCGTTAATTTATTAAAATATAATTCATAATATTTTTCAAAATACTTGCAGTCTGCACGGAAAAGATTATTTTTGCCTATTCGACAAATAGAATATGAAAAATATCCGTAATTTCTGTATTATCGCCCATATTGACCATGGTAAAAGTACCTTGGCCGATCGTTTATTGCAAGTAACAAACACGATTTCTGATCGTGAGTTACAAAATCAAACTTTAGACGATATGGATTTGGAACGCGAACGCGGAATCACAATTAAATCGCACGCCATCCAAATGGAATATGAAAAAGATGGTGAAAAATATATTTTAAATTTAATTGACACTCCTGGTCACGTGGATTTTTCTTACGAGGTTTCTCGTTCGATTGCCGCTTGTGAAGGAGCTTTGTTAATTGTAGATGCTGCACAAAGTATACAAGCACAAACCATTTCTAACCTTTATTTGGCTTTAGAAAATGATTTGGAAATCATTCCAGTTTTGAACAAAATCGATTTACCTTCTGCAAATCCAGAAGAAGTAACAGACGATATTGTTGATTTGATTGGTTGTGATCCCGAAGATGTTTTGCGTGTAAGTGGAAAAACAGGTGAAGGTGTGTTAGAATTGTTACACACAATTATCGAGAAAGTTCCTGCACCAGTTGGTGATCCAGATGCACCGTTACAAGCCTTGATTTTTGACTCTGTTTATAATCCTTTCCGAGGAATTGAAGCTTTTTACAAAGTGGTAAATGGAGAAATCAAAAAAGGAGATCAAGTAAAATTTATGGCTACTAACAAAAAATATGGTGCCGATGAAATTGGAACGTTAAAACTGAATCAAGTTGAGAAGAAAGTCATTAAAACTGGAGATGTAGGTTATATTATTTCTGGAATTAAAGAAGCTTCTGAGGTAAAAGTTGGAGATACAATTACATTAGTTGAGAATCCTGCAAGCGAAGCTATTGATGGTTTCGAGGAAGTAAAACCAATGGTTTTCGCTGGTATTTATCCGGTTGACACAGAAGATTACGAAGATTTGCGTGCTTCTATCGAAAAGTTACGTTTGAATGATGCTTCATTAACTTTTGAAGCTGAATCTTCTGCTGCTTTAGGTTTCGGTTTCCGTTGTGGATTCTTAGGAATGTTACACTTAGAAATTATTCAGGAGCGTTTAGAACGTGAGTTCAACATGACGGTAATTACAACTGTTCCTAACGTTTCGTATGAAGCGTACTTGGAAAAAGATCCAGAAAAAATGATTCCGGTTCATAATCCATCTGAATTACCAGATCCATCAGGATTAAATCGTGTTGAAGAACCATATATTCGAGCAGCAATCATTACAAAATCTGAATTCGTAGGTCCTGTAATGAGTTTATGTATTGAGAAACGTGGTGAATTACAATCTCAAAATTATTTAACTCAACATAGAGTAGAAATGATTTTCAATATGCCTTTGGCTGAAGTTGTATTCGATTTTTATGATCGATTAAAATCTATTTCAAAAGGATATGCATCGTTTGATTATGCACCTTCTGGAATGAAAGCTTCAAAATTGGTAAAAGTTGACATCATGATTAACGGTGAAGTTGTAGATGCTTTATCTGCCTTAATTCACGTTGATAATGCCTACAATATTGGAAAGAAAATGTGTGAAAAATTACGCGAATTAATTCCTCGTCAACAGTTTGATATTCCAATTCAAGCCGCGATTGGTGCAAAAATTATTGCGCGTGAAACAATCAAAGCATTACGTAAAGACGTTACTGCAAAATGTTATGGTGGTGATATTTCTCGTAAACGTAAGTTATTAGAAAAACAAAAAGCTGGTAAGAAGAAAATGCGTCAAATTGGACGTGTAGAAGTTCCCCAATCTGCATTCTTAGCTGTTTTGAAATTGAATGATTAAAATTCTTTTTATATACCAAAAGCCGTTCTAATGAACGGCTTTTTTTGTAACAATTGGTAAAATATTTATACTAATAAATTAAGCATCAACATTATGAAAAATTTATTAAAATTAGAGCAATTAGCAATTTTAATTGTAACGCTAATCATCTATTATAAACTTGATTATTCCTTGTTTTTGTTTGCAATTCTTTTTCTTGCTCCCGATATTTTTATGTTGGGTTATCTTTTTGGAAATAAGATTGGCGCAATATCTTATAATTTTATTCATAATTATTTTACGACAATTTCATTGATTCTCATTGGTTATTTTTTACACATTGAATGGTGTTTAATGATTGGATTAATTTTTTCCGCTCATATTGCGTTAGATCGTTTTTTAGGATTTGGTCTCAAAAAATATGATGGTTTCAAATCCACTCATTTAGATAATTTATAACATCACAACCTCATCTGTTGAACCTTTTTCTAAAATTTCTGAAATACTTCGCATCGTAATTTCTGAAATTTGTTCCAACGCTTCTTGTGTAAAAAAAGCTTGATGCGCAGTTACCAAAACATTTGGAAAACTCATCAATCGCTGAATCATGTCATCCTGAATAATTTCTGCTGATAAATCTTTGAAGAATAATTTTTCTTCTTGTTCATAAACATCAATTCCCAAATAACCAATTTTATGATTTTTTAAAGCTTCAATCGCTTCATGTGTATTGATTAATCCACCTCTACTCGTATTAATAATCGTTACGCCATCTTTCATCATCGCAATCGTTTCTTGATTAATCATGTAATGATTTTCTGGCGTCAGCGGACAATGCAACGAAATAATATCTGAAGTTTTAAACAACTTATCCAGCTCAACATATTCCACGCCATTATTCATCAATTCTTGATCTGGATACAAATCATAAGCAATAATCTTACATCCAAAACCTTTCGCAATATTGATAAAAGCCTTTCCTATTTTTCCTGTTCCAACAATTCCAATCGTCTTCTGAAAAAGATTAAAACCAAGTAAACCGTTCAATGCAAAATTTTGTTCACGAACACGATTATAAGCTTTATGTGTTTTTCGATTCAATGTTAACAACATCGCCATTGTATGTTCAGCAACAGCCTCGGGAGAATATGCAGGAACACGACAAATTTTAATTCCAAATTCTTTCGCAGCTTCCAAATCGACATTATTAAAACCAGCACATCTCAATGCAATAATTTTAACGCCTTTTTTTGCTAAAATTTCAATAACTTGTCGGTTCACTTTATCATTCACAAACACACAAACAGCATGCTCATCTTCAATCGCGTTTACAATATGCGGACCTAAATGTGTTTCATAAAAATTAAGTTCAAAACCGTAATTTTTATTTTCAGCCTCAAAAAAAGTTTTGTCATAAGGCTTAGACGAAAAGAAAGCTATTTTCATTGAATTATTTTTAACTAATTTATGTTTTTAATTAATTGTAATTTACTTTCTACTTGATTATTATAAAATTTTAAATCATTCAAAATTAATTCATCCTCTATTTTTGATATTTTATTAAAAGCTATAAGCTGATGAATAAAAATTTCTAACTTCGTAAAATTCAAATTCACACATGAAAAATATACTTTTATCAACGATTACATTAGCTTCTTTTACAGCTTTTGGACAAAATATTTCGAATCAAGCTATTGATAAAGTCACAGAAAATGCAATGAAAGCATTTGATGTTCCTGGAATGTCTGTTGCGGTTATCAAAGACAGGACAATTGTGCATTCGAAAGGTTATGGCGTAAAATCTCTTAAAACGGGAGAAAAAGTTCAGTCGAATACAAATTTTGGCATTGCTTCTAACTCGAAAGCTTTTACAGCAGCTGCTTTGGCGATTTTGGTTGATGAAGGAAATATAAAGTGGGATGATAAAGTGATTACGCACATTCCTGAATTCAAGATGTACAACGATTATGTAACCAAAGAGTTTACAATTCGTGATTTATTAACGCATCGAAGTGGATTAGGTTTGGGTGCTGGAGATTTGATGGTTTGGCCTGATGGACATAATTTCACTCCAAAAGATATTATTTCTAATATTCAGTTTTTAAAACCAGTTTCAGATTTCCGTGTAAAATATGATTACGATAATTTATTATACATTATTGCAGGAGTTGTGATTGAAAGAGTTTCGGGGCAATCTTGGACAGATTTTGTAACAAAAAGATTGTTGGAACCAATTGGAATGACGAATACTGCAGCGAATTGGCATTTGCTAAAAGACAAGAAAAATGCAATTAATCCGCACGTTCCAATTGACGGAAAATTACAAGTGATTGATCGTTATACGAACACCATTTTTGATGCAGCTGCAGGAATTTATTCGAATGTAGATGATCTTGCAAAATGGTTGCAATTCAATTTAGATAAAGGAAAAGTGAATGGAAAACAAATTATTTCGGAAAAACAAATGAACGAAATGATTACACCACAAACTTTACAACCAAATCGTACTACTCCACCTTATAATTCATTATTCAAAGCGTATGGTTTGGGATGGCAATTGCAGGATATGAACGGAAAATTGGAAGTTTCGCATACTGGTGGATTGGAAGGAATTGTAACACAAACGATGTTTTATCCTCAAGAAAAATTAGGAATTGTGATTTTGACTAACCAACAATCGGGTGCAGCTTTCCGAGCAATTTCGAATACAATCAAAGATTTTTACTTAAAAAATCCATCTACAGATTGGGTAAAAACGTATGATGATATGATGAAGAAAAATGTGGAAGAAGCCGATGTTATAACTGATGAAGTTTGGAAAACAATTGAAGCAAATCAAAAAAATAAAGCCATCAAATTTGATTCAAAAAGTGTAATCGGAACGTATAAGGACAATTGGTTTGGTGATGTTGTAATTTATGAAAAGAAAGGAAAAATCATTTTCGAATCGAAACGTTCACCTCAATTAACTGGTGAAATGCTTTTTTACAAAGACAATACGTTTGCAGTAAAATGGTACAATCGTTATTTCCATGCAGACGCTTTTGTTTATGCAGAAATAAAAGATGGAAAAATGACAGGTTTCAAAATGAAGGCCATTTCTCCGTTAACAGATTTTAGTTACGACTTCCAAGATTTAGATTTTACGAGAAAATAAATTTTAATAAATACTAATCAAATGCGAAGTTCGAAATTAGAACTTCGTTTTTTCTATTAAAAATGAAATTCAAAGGTTACGCATATGGACTAATTTCTTCCATATCTTATGGATTAATTCCATTATTTATCCTACCTATAAAACAGGCAAATTTTTCGATGGATACTACATTATTCTATCGATTCTTTTTTTCTGCATTGATTGTCGGAACATATTTATTCATCAAAAAACAATCATTCAAAATAGATGTGAAACAGATTCCATTTTTAATCATTTTAGGATTATTGTACGGAATCTCAGCGGATGCTTTATTTTTAGGTTATGATTATTTAACTCCTGGAATTGCCTCCACATTATTATTCGTTTATCCGTTGATTGTTGCCATCATAATGGCTGTTTTCTTCAAAGAAAGAATTACAATTTCAACTATTGTAGCCATTGTTTTTGTACTGGCTGGTGTAATTTTATTAAGTTTTAAAGAAGGAAAATTCGAGCTAAATCCAATCGGATTAGGAATTGTTTTTATTAGTGCTTTGGGTTACGGATTATATATTGTGACAGTCAACAAATCGAAAGTACGAGATATAAAAGGCTTTACATTAAGCTTTTATTCGTTTCTATTTACAACGATTTATTACGCAACAAAAATGATTATTCACAAAGAATCCTTCATTTTACCATCATTAGAATTAACCTTCAACTTTTTTACATTTGCGTTTGTTACGACAGTTGTTTCGAGCATCGCATTGATTTATGCGATTAAAAATATTGGTTCTACAGCCACTTCTATTCTTGGCGCATCAGAACCTGTGGTTGCCGTTGCTGTAAGTGTTATGATGTTTGGTGAAGATTTTTCGCTGAGTTTAGCTTTAGGAATTTTTATGATTATTCTAGGCGTAACTCTGAATGTAATTGGTGATGCATATCAACAAAAAAGATTGAAGTAATTGTAAATCCTATTTTTAACTTTGCAGCAATGAAACAGAAATTTAATCCTGAAGGTTGGAATCGTATAGAGCATTTTAATATGTTCTCGAAAATGGATAATCCGTATGTCGGAGTTGTTGCGGAGGTTGAATGTTCTAAAACGTACAAATTTGCCAAAGCAAATAAATTGTCTTTTTTCGCAGTCTATTTACATTGCTCGATGTTGGCAGAAAATAAGATTAATGAGTTTAAATATCGCATCGAAGATGATGAAATTTTTGTGTACGATCATTTAGATTGCGGAACAACAATTGGAAGAAAAGACGGAACTTTTGGTTTTGCATTGATGAATTTTACCGAAGATTTTGATGCATTTAACGCGCAACTTCAAGAGCAAATACAAAGTGTAGAAAACTCGGTTGGTTTGCATATCAAAAATGAAGAAATTACCATTGGCTTGGTTCGTCATTCTACATTTCCATGGTCGAGATTTACAGGTCTAACACAACCAAGTAACTTTGGAACGGGAGAATCTATTCCGCGAATTATTTTTGGAAAAGCGTATACGCAAAACGATAAAATGTATATGCCTGTTTCGGTTGAGGCGAATCATGGTTTTGTAGATGGTTTTCATTTGGCGAATTATCTGCAAGAATTTGAAAACGAATTAGGTAAATATTAGAAATAGTAAGAACGAATTTCGAGTTTCGAAATTCGTTTTTTTATTTTACATCATTAGGATGAATAAATGGTTCTGGTTCTAGAATTTCCTCATATTGAATAGGAAAATATTTTTTATCTTCTTCTAAAACAAAATCATCCGTATAATTATAAAAATGCTCCAACTCTCTTAATTGATACTTTCCTTCTTCATCTTTATGAAATCGAAAAGCGTAACCTTTTATTTCACAACAGAATGTTATTTTTTCTTTATCTAAAGGGATATAATTTAAATTTGAGATATCGATATATTCATCTAATACTTCATTTTTATCTAAAAGAATAGTATAATCTGTATTTTGAATAGTAATTGGTAATGTATAATAATTCCCTATTGAACAGTCTTGTCCAGTCGAAGAAATATATAAATAAAATTTTTCTTTTGCGAAAAAGAGAGAGATTGTTCTAATTGGTATATGATTACTTTTTGTAATATCAATAGCTTGTTCAATAACTTCATTTACATTCTCATCTTTAAAAACTGAATCTGCTTTTATTTCATTCTTCTTTTCCCAACCTTTAGCAGATTGACTGCTCGGTTGCTCACATTGAACAAAAAGAATGAATAAGAGTAAAAAATATAAATTCTTCATATAAGTGTTTTGATTAAAGATAATCAATTCACTGCAACTTTTTTATTTAGTTTTTTTGACCAAGAAAAAATATAAATCGTTCCGATAATTGAAGGCACAATCCAAAAATAAATATTATCTCCAAATCCAGCGCCTGCAACCAAAAACGCTGTTACTGAAGCGATATAAGCGCCAACCATTTTTCCAACATGATTCATTGTCCATTTTTTATAATTTTCTGGATTCTTGTAAAAAACAAAATCTCGATAAGACATAAATCCTCCTAAAAACCCAAAAATTAAATACAATAATCCAATTGCATTGCTTGTAAAAAGTGGAAGTAATCCAAAAACAATCATCACAATAGATGTGATAAACATTGCTCCAGAAATGATTTTATCCAAATTATTAGAATAGTTTTTGCGCTTATAATTTAGAATTCTATTTCCGATCAAAATCATATAAATCGTGAAAATACCAATCATTATAAGAAAAGAATTGTGGTGATTTGGAAAAGCACAAATAATCAACGAAAGAACAGAACTGACTAACATACCAATCGAAAATATTTTTCCCACTTTTTTGTGTGTCGAATTTCCTTTTTTTATAATCATAACAGCTGTTCCAGCAACCAAGCCAATTCCTCCAAAAAATGCGTGAATGTAAATAATGATGTTGACTAAATTTTCCATAATGTGTTTATTTATTATGGAATAAAATTAAGTGAAGTCGTTTTTAATTTTAAAAATAGTTGACCGAATTGTCGAATTTTACGGATGAATTGTATTACTCTTTTGTTTTCACTGTTTCGATAGCATCATTCATCAAATCGAACTCGTAGCCTTTGTACGCTAAATATGCTTTTACTTTGTTTATTTTCTTGAAAGATTCTCGCTCAGAAGTTAATAAATTGAACTTTTTATGCGTTAAATGCAATAAATTATTCCAATATTTATCCAAATCAATTTCTTCTTTAAATGCTTTTTCGATTAATTTTTGGTCAATTTGACGCATTTTTAATTCTTGACGAAGACGATTTCTTCCCCACATTTTTTGATTGACTTTTCCTCGAACAAAATTATGAACAAATCGTTCTTCATTCAGGAATCCGTAATGAATTAGCTTAAAAATAATCTCATCTTTCGCTTCCGGAATCAAATCAAAATCACGAAGTTTTTTCTCTACTTCCCAATGACAACGATCTTGATAAAGACAATATTTTGCCATTTTATCTTTGATTTCATCAATCGTATAAATCTTTTTTTGGTTGTCTTTAGAGAAATTCATATAACAAAGTTAAGATTTTAATAAGAAAATTGTTTGATTAACTTGATGAGGATCCTGAAAAAAGTTCAGGATTAATCAACAAAAAAACTGAATCATTTCTGATTCAGTTTTTTATTATTTGTTTAAATAGTTGAAGGAAAAATATGAACTTCTCAATTCTAATTTCTCACATCTCAATACTATTTTTATTAAGCTTTTTGTAATTCCGCGATATATGCTGTTGGATCCTCAGCATTGAAAACTGCCGAACCAGCAACTAAAGCATCTGCACCAGCTTCTACCAATTTTGATGCATTTTGTACTCCAACTCCTCCATCAATTTCGATGATCACATTTGCATTAGCTTCTGTAATCATTTTTTTCAATTTAGAAACTTTGTTGTAAGTATTTTCAATGAATTTTTGACCTCCAAAACCTGGATTAACACTCATAATTAACACCAAATCTAAATCATTAATCACATCTTCTAAAACAGATACTGGTGTATGCGGATTAAGCGCCACTCCTGCTTTCATTCCTTCTGCTTTTATAGCCTGAATTGTACGATGTAAATGTGTACACGCTTCGTAATGAACAGTCAAAATATCTGCGCCAACTTGTTTGAAAGTTGAAATATAACGATCTGGATCAACAATCATTAAATGCACATCCAAAACTTTGTCTGTTAACGAATTTATTTTCTCGATAATTGGCATTCCGTAAGAGATATTCGGAACAAAAACGCCGTCCATTACATCTAAATGAAACCATTCGGCTTGAGAATTATTAACCATTTCGATGTCTTTTGCTAAATTCCCAAAATCGGCTGCTAAAATTGATGGTGCTACTATTGGCATAATCTTATTTGTTGTTTGTTTGTATTTTGTGGTGCAAAGGTAATGAAATAAAAAAATCGTTGAAAACTCAACGATTTATATTTTTTTAGAAATTATAACCAAATTTGAAACCTAATTCAGGTAAGAAGTCGATGTATGTTTCTTTATCTGAATATATCCAATCAGAACCATTAATAGAATATTTAAAAGGATAATAAGTATCTATAAAAATTCCTGCTCCAAAATTGAATTCATAAAAAAATTTTTTAGCAAAATTTCTTTTAATTCCATAATTCACCACAAGTTTTGCAAAATCATCATCTTTTCCCATCCCTTGGTATGTTGATAACCAATCTGTATAATAGTCAAATTTCAATCCTATAAAATTTGCAGAATTATTTAAAGTAGATTTTCCTTTTGAACTTCTTCGATCAAAATTATAGTAATAACGACCTTCTAATCCTAACTTTACTGTGAAATCCATATCCAAACCATCATCTGAACCTGTAAAATTAATTGTAGAATAATTTAAATTAACAAGAATTGTAATTTTATCTGTTATGGCTTTCTCATAATTTGCTCCAACTCCCAAAACATTAATATGTGCTGAAATCAAATCTGTTGCTTTTTCTTGAGCAAAAAGAGAAGATGATAATAAGAAAGTAAATATTAGTCTTTTCATTTTCAGTGTTAATTAATTCAATACGAATATAACTGAAAAAATGATTCAGTAAAATTATTTTTAATCCAAGAAAACTCGATTATCAATAAAGTTATAAGGTTCTTCGTCTTTCAATTCTTCGTTGATGATAAAATGAATCGAATCTTTTGACATAAAAATATAAGTATAAATATCTGCCATCTCATCAGAATCTCTAAACTCGTAATATTCATCACCAATCGTGCACCAAACACCTTCGTCTTCAGAAAAAGTTACACGATCATCACTATAAATCGTTTTAAAGTTAACCGTCATTGTGCCGTCAGCTTTTCTATTGACCATCCAACTATTTGTTTCTCCTTTAAAAAATTTCCCATGATCAGTTCCAGACCAAATTCCAACGAATCTGTCATCTACATCCATAGATTTTATATATTCTTTCATTTGGTTTTGATCAGCTTTGTTCATCATGATTTTCTATATTAAAATTAGCTTAAAAGTAGCCAATCTATACTTCTTCTCATCTCAAAAAGACTTAATTTGCAGCTTGGGATAAAAACAACAAATTTATGGAAAATAATATGCTTAATCAACATCCAGCAGATATTGCCGAACAATTAACTGCACTGAACGTAAAAGAAAGAAACATCGCTTTTTACTCGCTTTTGAATGATGATAAAGTTGAAGTATTCTCCTATTTTGAACCCGATATTCAGTACGAAATTGTAAAAAGTTTGACGGACGAAGATTTAGCCGAGGTTTTGAACAATCTTGATCCTGATGACCGAACAGAACTTTTTGAAAATTTCCCAGATCAATTAATCAAACATTCCATTAATCTTTTAAATCCTGAAGAACGTGCTACAGCACTGAATTTGATTGGATACAAAGAAGATTCGATTGCACGTTTAATGACACCAAATTATATTCAGGTAAAAGAACATTATACAGTAAAACAAGTTTTGGCTCACATCAAAAAGTATGGAAAAAAAGCCGAAACATTAACGTATATTTTTATTGTTGATGGAAAAAATAGATTGATTGATGATTTAAAAATTGGCGAAATTCTTTTGGCTGATGAAGATACTAAAGTAGAAGATTTAATCGATCATAATTTTGTTTCAATCAAGACGACAACTCCTTTAGAAGATGCGTTAGAAGTTTTTGATAAATACGATCGTTCTGCGATGCCAATTGTGACAGAAAATGATGTTTTGGTCGGAATTGTAACATTTGACGATATCTTGGATCGTATGAAAATGCGTGATACAGAAGATATTCAGAAATTTGGAGGTATGGAAGAATTGGATGTTTCGTATACTAAAACACCTATTGCGGAATTAATCAAAAAGCGCGCAGGTTGGCTGGTTATCTTATTTATTGGCGAAATGTTTACTGCTTCTGCTATGAGTTATTATGACCAAGAAATCGAAAAAGCGGTTGTGTTGGCTTTATTTGTTCCATTGATTATTTCGAGTGGTGGAAATTCTGGTTCTCAAGCGGCTTCACTAATTATCCGAGCAATGGCTTTGGGTGAATTGAAACTAAAAGATTGGTGGTATGTAATGAAGAAAGAGTTTGCTTCGGGATTAATCTTAGGTGCAATTCTAGGATTTGTTGGTTTTATCAGAATCTTAATTTGGCAAAAAACTGGAATTTATAGTTATGGAGAATATTGGCTATATGTAGCTTTAACAGTCGCTTTATCTTTAATCGTCATTGTTTTATGGGGAACACTTTCTGGATCTTTAGTTCCATTTATTTTGAGAAAAATTGGATTTGATCCCGCAACAGCATCCTCGCCTTTCGTCGCAACCTTGGTTGATGTTTCAGGATTGATTATTTATTTTACAATTGCTGCAATTTTACTAAGCGGAAAATTATTATAAAAAAAATCCAACCAATTGGCTGGATTTTTTTATTTTTATTATCGTCCGATATATGTTTTCAAAATCTTAGATCTCGAAGTATGTTTTAAACGGCGAATTGCTTTTTCTTTAATTTGACGAACACGTTCTCTTGTTAAATCAAACGTTTCTCCAATTTCTTCTAACGTCATTGGATGTTGACCGTTTAATCCGAAGTATAAACGAATTAAATCAGCTTCACGAGGCGTTAATGTTTGCAATGCACGTTCAATCTCTACACGTAATGACTCAATCATCAATTGTACATCTGGAGATGGAGATTCACCAATGTTTAATACATCGTATAAGTTAGAATCTTCTCCTTCTACTAATGGTGCATCCATTGAGACGTGACGACCAGAGTTTTTCATCGACTCTTTTACATCACCTTCAGACATATCCAAAACTTCAGAAATTTCTTCTGCAGATGGAGCACGTTCATGTTCTTGCTCTAATAAAGCATAGGCTTTATTAATTTTATTGATCGATCCAATTTTATTTAATGGTAAACGTACAATACGAGATTGCTCTGCTAATGCTTGTAAGATAGATTGACGAATCCACCAAACCGCATAAGAGATAAATTTGAAACCACGCGTTTCGTCAAAACGTTGTGCAGCTTTTATCAAACCTAAGTTTCCTTCATTAATTAAATCTGGTAAACTTAAACCTTGATTTTGATATTGTTTCGCAACAGATACCACGAAACGTAAGTTTGCTTTTGTTAATTTTTCTAAGGCAACACGATCTCCTGCTTTGATACGTTGTGCTAACTCTACTTCCTCCTCCGCTGTAATCAAATCTACTTTACCAATCTCTTGTAAGTATTTATCCAACGACGCAGTTTCACGATTTGTTACCTGCTTTGTAATTTTAAGCTGTCTCATTTAACTAAAACCCTCCTATTATTAATGATTATTATCGATTTCTTTTGGCATTTTATCAACACCACTATATATGTATACGCAGATAACTGAAAAAGGTTACAAAATATTGTAAAATATTTCAGAATTAATGTCTTAAAACTTCGTAAATCATTTGTGCAGAGAGTTTCGCTGTCGAGTTATCAACATCAAAAAGCGAATTATATTCAACTAAATCAAATATTTTCACTTTATTTGAGTTCATTAAAACCTTCAAAATATATTTAACCTGAAAAGGAGTCAAACCATTAATTGTCGTTGCACTTACACCTGGCGCATAAGCTGCATCAAAAACATCCATATCCAACGAAACATAAAGCGCATCAAATTGTTGAAGAATCGTTTTCAAATCATCTATCACTTTATTCAAATTAAGATGAACTTCGTCTGCCATGATAAAATTAACACCTAAATTTTCTGCGCGCTGAAATAAAGCATTTGTATTTCCTAATTCTTGAATACCAATTGGAATGTAATTAAACCCTATTTCATTTTCTTCGCAATACTTGGCCATTTCGTAAAAAGGCGTTCCAGAAGTTGATTGCGGATTTGGCGTTCTCAAATCAAAATGCGCATCAAGATTGATAATTCCAATATTTTTGTATGATTTTGCTAAAGCCAAAAAATCTCCTAAAGCCGTTTCGTGTCCTCCTCCAATTACAATCGGAAAATGATTTTGTTGGATGATTTTATCCACTTGATTGATTTGTTCTTCACGTGCAGATTCTAAATTATTATCATTACAATGAATATTTCCAGCATCAAAAATAAAATCAGTTTCGGAAAAATGTAAAGGCAAATTCGCTAAACTTTTTCGAATCAAATCTGGTGAATCTTTCGCACCAATTCTACCTTTATTCCGTTTAACACCTTCTTCCGAACAAAATCCTAATAATACTTTTGGTTGAACGGATGATGACTGAAAATTATCATAATTAGAAATTACTTGATGAATTCTTAAACCTAATTCTCCATCTTCAGAATCAATTCTTCCTGTCCAATTTTCTTGATTAAATGGTATTTTTTGCATGCTTAATAAAATTTAGGTAAAGACAATTTATATTTCACCGTTACAATACGAATTGTCGCAATAATAGCTCCTGAAACAATGAAATTTATATTTCGATCTAATCCGAAATTATCAAAAACCAAATACATTATTCCACCTGCAATACATGCCATTGCGTAAATTTCTTTTACAAAAACTGTTGGTGTTCTGTTCATTAAAACATCGCGCAACATACCACCCATTACAGCGGTCATCATTCCCATCATTACAGAAATAAAATTGTTTGCGCCCAAAGAATGTGCTTTTTCTAAACCAACTATCGTAAACAAAGCAATTCCTAAAGTATCGAAAAGCATTAATGTTACTCTTAATCGTGAAAAATATTTGAAAAATAATCCTGCCAATAAAATTCCAACAAAAACTGCATAAATGACATTCATATCATTTATCCAAACTAACGGATAACTGTTAAGAAATAGATCGCGTAAAGTTCCGCCACCAACAGCCGTTATAAAAGCAAAACAAGCAATTCCGAACCAATCATGTTTTTGTCTTTCATCTCCAGCTAAAGCACCAGAAATAGCAAACACAACCGTCCCAAATAATTCAAAAATGTATTGAATTTCCATCTATAAAAAATTAGTTCGCTAAGATACGAATCTATAAATTAATGGCTTTTGAATTTCGGTAATGATAAGTTGTACTTAATTGCAGTCAAACGAATTGCGACAATTACAGCGCCCGAAAAAAAGAAATTGATGTTACGATCAAGTCCCAATTTCCATAAAATCATATAAATAACTGCGCCACAAAGACATGCAAACGCATAAATTTCTTTCTTGAAGATAATAGGAACTTCGTTCAACATCATATCGCGAATAATGGATCCAAAAACCGCCGTAAACATTCCCATTACAGGTGCAATTACAGGATGAATTCCAAGATTTAGAGCTTTTTCTAAACCAACAATCGTAAATAAAGCAATTCCTAACGTATCAAAAAGCATAAATGTTTTACGAAGTTTCAACAGAGGCTCATAGAAAATTGCCGCTAAAATAACACCAATCCCTACTGCATAAATAAGATTAACATCCTTTATCCACATAATTTCAACGGAAAGTAAAATATCACGAATTGTACCACCTCCAATTGAAGTTAGGAAAGCAATAAAGGTTACACCAAACCAATCGTTACCAGATTTTTCATCTGCTGCTAAAGCGCCTGAAATTCCAAAAAAAAGTGTACCAAATAATTCGAAAAAATATTGAATCTCCATTTCTATTGTATTAAATCATATTGTGTTGTGCTCTGTCAAAAATAAACACTTTTCTTTTTTAACGATGTTTAAATATACAATCGAAAATAAAAAAAGACCAACACATTTGTTAGTCTTTTTGTTAATATTAATAATAATTTGTTTTTTCTAATTGCTTTTCATCAATTGGATCTTCATCCAAATAGCGTTCTAAACTATCATCCAATTCTTTCATCCAAGGTGTGTGATGTTTTTCTGCTTTCGTTTCGTCCATAACAGAGGTATAGGTTTTATCTCGATAAGTTAAAATATTTTCTTCTTTATCTTTTAACCAAGATTTGAACATATTAGCAACTTTATCCAAATCGAACATAGGATAATCAGTTAAATGAATTAAATCCTTCAAATAATCAGTTTGAAAATCAACATGATCATCAGCAGAAATCGATTGTTTTTCATAATCAATCCATTTCTGAATATCTTTTTGAATTTCTTCTTTTGAAGGTAAATTAATTCGTCCCAAAATATAATCACGTGCAAACCATGCTTGCGCATCAAACATATTAAATGTGTAATATTGATCCTGCATTCCCAAAAATAACAATTGAGCATTTACATCTGATATTACACCTTTATACATTCCTTCTGGATACAAACAATTTTTGGTTTTTAAACGCAAATTATCTGGTAAAAACGGAAATTTGTGTTGATAACCTGTACACATAATTACTGCATCAAACTCTTTTGATGTTCCGTCTTTGAAAAATGCTTTCTTATCTTCAAAATGTGTCACCAAAGGCAATTCTTCTATTCCATTTGGCCATTTACAATCAATTGGATTTGTACGATAAGAAATTGTGACCGATTTAGTTCCGTGTTTATAACATTGTACCGCAATATCTTCTGCCGAATAACTACTACCGATCAATAAAATTTCTTTACCTCTAAATGGATCAGCTCCACGAAAATCATGCGCATGCATTACATTTCCTGTATAATTCTCGATCCCTTTAAAATAAGGCATATTTGGTGTAGAAAAATGTCCAGTTCCGACAATTAAATAATCGAAATATTCTTCGAAAGTTTGATTTTTCTTTAAATCATCAAAAACAACGCGAAATTGTTTTTTATCCTCTACATAATCTACCCACCTTGCAACGGTATTAAACTGAATGTACTTTCGCGCATTACTTTGTTTAATTCTTCCTTCTATATAATCGAATAATACTTCTCTAGGTGGATAAGAAGATATTGTTTGACCAAAGTGTTCAGAAAATGTATAATCTGCAAATTCTAAACATTCTTTTGGTCCATTCGACCATAAATATTTATACATACTGCCATGCAATGGCTCTCCGTATTTACCTACTCCTGTACGCCAAGTGTAGTTCCACATTCCCCCCCAGTTGTCTTGCTTCTCAAAACATTTAATTTCTGGAATTTTGTTACCTTTTTTCTCTTCTGACTCAAATGCTCTTAACATTGCCAAACCACTTGGTCCAGCCCCGATAATGCCTACTTTTAAACTCATGAATTGTTTTTAATTAAACTTATATGAACTACTCAACTATCTCTCAATAGTAATTGATTTTTATGCCTGAAACGACCTGATATAGAAAAAAACATCTATAAAAATTGTGTAAAACAGAATAGAATGTGTAATCTAATGATTACAACATATAAAGAGATAGAAAACCTCTTGCTGAATAAATAAAATTTTATTCAAAATTAAATTATTCTTCAATGTACTAAAATTATAGTATATGGACAAATATTAATGAAACATAATAATAAGCTTAATTATTATGGCGTTCCCTTCGGTCGGGCTATCCGTTGCAATCTTTTGTAGAAGAAAATTGGAAGTGATTACAGGAAAATCCAATCTCTACAAAAGGATTTACAGTACTATCCCTAACGCGGGTTGTAAGTTGTAAGTTTTGAGTGATAAGTTATAATTTATAAGACATAAGATTTAAGACTTACAGGAATAGAAGTAGAAGTTAAAATATCCACTTGAGGGAAATAGGGGTATTTTCGAGTTATAAGTAGTAAATTTTAAGTTAGTTGAAAAAGGAAGCTTCCTTTTTATAAAGAAGAAGCTTCTCGTTGACTAATTAGAAGCTTCTTGTTGGATGAAAGCAAGCTTCTTGTTTCATAGAACATAGTTTGAAGATGCATTAAGCTTACAGCCTTCAGCCTAAAGCGAAATCCATAAACACAAAAAAGCCTCAAGAAATAAATCTTGAGGCTTTTAATAAAAACTGGCGACGACCTACTCTCCCGTAAGTAACAGTAC
>NZ_JACAGG010000020.1:9677-53072 GCF_030324375.1 Empedobacter sp. R132-2 | reverse complement strand
TTGCTTTGTTTCATAATTATCCCTAAGTTAATAAACTATATTTTTAAACGTTCCGTTTTTTAGGGAAGATTACACATCCTTTAATAAATAAAATTAATGATATAGTAACTTCTGGAATAACATTACCTAACGAAAGTGTAAATTCTTTTGTTCCACGTTTAATGAATTGTGAGTTCCATACAACTGGCTATTATAATTTTTATTATTACGTAGCACCGAATGATATGGATTTTGAATTTACATTGAAAGGAAATATTGATAAATTCCATTTTATGTTATGGAGACTTTCGAAAAATTCGAATCCTAATGATATTTTTGTAAGAACAGGTTCAAGTTCTAATGAATATACAACTATAAATCCAATTAGAGCTGTTTATAGTAACATAACAAAAGAGAAGGGTTTAAAGGGTGGTAAATTAAATGATTGTATATCAAATTCTACAGATGGTTTTGTAAGTGCTTTTGAAAATGGAAGTAAGTTAAAAGAAGGAGAAATTATTGTAATAGCAATTTATGGTACAGATAATCCAATTTTAGAGTTAACAATTAGTGGAGCTAAAACAGTAGATAATCTTGTTTTTGATAACCATTGTTATACAGATGATTATTTATTATCAGATGTGAAGACCAAAATTATAAATGATATTAGAGTTTCAGACCCAAGTATAAATGTTGGGAATATAGAATTTTATAAACCAGATAATACATCTACAAATGATAATATCAGCTATATTAACGGAATAGAACAAATTTTGTATGCCAGAGTTTATGATAATTCTAATAAATTAGTTTATATCTATAAATCTATAAAATTCAAATTTATTCCAGAGTTGATTTATACAGTTCAAAACAAAACAGAACAATATTGTGCTACGTCAATAACTTTTTTAAAAGAGGATTTAATTAGTAGAATATCTCCATCTATTAATTCCTCTAAATATGCAGATTATGAAGTATATGTTGATGACGCAATTGTTAATGGAAATATTCCTTTAAATAATTCTAATAATTATAGAATCAAATTAAAATATATTGGTGCTGAGTTCTGTTCTATAGATTTATTTTCAAGAGAAGTTGAATTTAAGCTAATTAACTCAAATCCTATTTTACCTTCTGGAAAATTTGCAGAAGTTTGTAATACTGAAATTTTATCAGAAGCTGAAATTTTAACTGCTTTAGGAGTTGACTCAACTATTTATCGTTTAGTGAATATGCCAACAACACCTTATAATTTTATTGGGAATGAAGCTAAGTTTAATGTTCAGATTGAAGATCGTTCTGATGCATCTTGTACAAGTAATATTGTAGAGTTTACAGTTAAGAAAAAAAACAAATGTAGATTTGGATAATTTGACTTTAACTTTTTGCCGAAGTGATTTTTCTTTTTCTGAATTTGAATTAATCATCAATAATGTAAAAAAGAATGATAATTTAGTTACTATAAATTTGGTTTATAATGGTACAAGTTATATTGAATCACAACTTCAAAATTTGTATAATGAGATTTACAACAATAGAACACAAACAAGTTTTAATTTATCAATTACAGGAAATAAAGCTGGTTTTTGTGAATCTACAGCTCCGTTGAAAATTACGTTAAATGATTCTTCTATTCCTACAAAACCTTTTGAAGTTTTATTCAATCCTGTTTGTTTAGGTGTGACACAAAATTATACTTTTGATATAGATGAAATAAAAGAACATATTAAAGATAAATTTGGAATTTCAAACATTACAGATTTTGATATTTTTAATTTAGATGGAACACCATTTTTACCAGTTAATGTTAATGCAAATTCTAATCAAACATTAAGTTTTAAAATAAAAAAAGTTGGTGAAAGCTGTTTTTCAGAAGATATGTATTTAATTGTAAAAA
The DNA here is from genome assembly GCF_030324375.1 of Empedobacter sp. R132-2. Classification (NCBI taxonomy): domain Bacteria; kingdom Pseudomonadati; phylum Bacteroidota; class Flavobacteriia; order Flavobacteriales; family Weeksellaceae; genus Empedobacter; species Empedobacter sp. R132-2. Next base: position 51,196 of record NZ_JACAGG010000020.1, on the reverse strand, counting down.
CAGTTAATCAACCAAATGTTGTATCTGCAACATTTTCAGGTGTGTTTTGCGAAGGAGAAACATTAACAATTGATGATGATTTATTAAAAAATAATTTCGGACTAAATGTTTTTGATTACAAAATATTTATTGATGGAACAGAATATATTCAAGGAAATTCTATCCAAAGAATATTGAATTTTGGAGGAAATACTTCTTTGAATATTCCAATTGAATTTAAAAATACATTAAGAGAGATTTGTTTAACAGCTGTAGAATTAACGGTCAATAAAAAACAAGATTTAATTGTTGATGTTCCTTCATTAGAAAGTTATACAAAAGCGAATCCAATTGTTTTTTGTGAAGGTGAAAACGATGATGCGAAAACTCAAATTCAAGCAATTTTAGATTACATTCAAACTAATTATTCTTTAACAAGTTCTAAAACAAAAGATCAAATTTTTGATCAATTTAATTCTAATCAAGGTTCAGTAGATGTTGATTTTTATAATTTGGACTATTGTGGTGTGATTACCTTAAAATTAAACTACAAGAAAAATTCTTTACCTAATATCGAGGTTGAAAATCCAGATCCATTGTGTACAGGAGAAAAATATAAGTTAGATTTTACAACTCAAACAGATTACGATAAGTATTATTATGAGGTAGAAAAAGAAGATGGAACTAGAATTTTAGGAACATATATTTTTGAGCTTGATGCAGGTAATTATAAAATTACAATTGAAGATAAATTATCGGGTTGTTCTATTGTTAAAACGTTAGTTGTTTCTCTTTCAGTATTGCCTACAATTGATAAAATTACAATCAACGAAAAAAGTATAATTGTTTCTGCAAAAGGAAATGGAAAGTTAGAATATGCGTTGTTTGATTCTGATGGAAAAGTAATTGTAGATTGGCAAACAAAGAATGAATTAATTATTCCAGATAATATCAAAAATAATAATTTTACAGTAAGAGTAAGATTGAATAATTGTGGAGTTTCGGAGCGTAAAAATGTTATTTACCTTGCTTTACCAAATGTTGTAACACCAAATAATGATGGTTTTAATGATATTTGGCAACCAATGACAAAAGATGGTAAAGTTACCGATACATCAAATTCGTACAAATTGATTATTTTTGACCGTTACGGAAAACAGATATTGACACAAGAAGGAACAGATATTATAAAATGGGACGGAACGCTAAATGGTAAACCTGTTGCAGATGGGACATATTGGTATTTGTTAGAATTCTCGAAGCAATCAGATGATTTGCAAGTTTTATATTCTGGTAGTATATTAGTTAAACGAAAAATCAATTAATTGATTGAAACATATTTATGAAAAAAATAACACTATTCATATTAACTCTATTCTCACTTTATAAAGTAGAAGCACAACAAGGGTTACCGTTTTATAATCACTATTTGGTGAGTGATAAAATGTTAATTAATCCTTCGTACGCAGGACAAGACCCGAATGTGATTTCTATAACAGGAACGCATCGCAATCAGTGGGACGATTTACCTGAAAGTCCAAGTACACAAACGGTAAGTGCTCACGGAATTATTGTAGATCGTTTGGCGTTGGGAATGCAATTTTTCAACGATAGAAATGGGGCAGTTAAAATGACTGGTTTCGGAATTAATGCAGCATATCACATTCCTATTGATGATAGAAGTTATGATGGAGATGAAATCAATGTTTTCTCTTTCGGTGTTGGTGCTTCTAATGTTTCGCAACGTTTTGATTATTCAAAAATTATCGCAGAAGATCCGAATGACCCTGCTTTACAAGAAGATAAATATTCTACATATTTTGCGAATTTGGGATTATCTTTCAAATATGCTGGTTTCTCCGCTGGAGTGTCGGTTTTGGATATTCCGTTAAGCCAAAATGTGTATTATGTGAACAATGTAGAGCCTTTGCCAACGTGGTATTATTTCAATGTTGGATATAAATGGAACGTTTCCGAAGGAATTGCGTTAGAACCTTCTTTGGTGTATAATTTGAACTCGAATTCGGAGCGTCATTTGGATATAAACTTGATGTCGCATATTGGTTTTGGAGACAATAATCAAGGCGTTGATATTGGAGTAGGGTACAAGCAAGGAATGGATTCTAAAAATAGCAATCCGTTGTTTGTTTCACCAATCCTAAAGTTTAAAGTTGGTTCTTTAAAAGCTGGAATTTCCTACGATATTGGTTTATCAGATTATCAAGTTGATGGTCGCAAGAACGGAATGTTATTTAGTTTAGGTTTCGATTTGCAAAACCCTTGGGGAGCAAGATTTGATTAATATTATGAATAATGAATAAAATTTTACTTTTAGTCCTATTTATTGTTGGTTGTTCATCTTTTAGTTTTTGTAAGTCAAGTCCAGAAACTAATTTTTGGAATTGGTTTAAAAAAAATGAAAAATACATTTATGATAATATAGATAGCAAAGAATTACAATTAGAATTGTATGATAAGATTAGAAATGAATTAGTAAAGGTTGATTCAAATTTAGCTTTTAATTCAAGTCCAATATTAGAAAATGGGAAAAGAGAATTTACGATTTCGGCTGATGGTTTAAAAGAGAGTTTTGTATCAGTTGAAAAACTAGTTAAACAATCTCCGAAATTCAAAAATTGGAATATTATTGCTTTTCGCCAAAGAATTGGTAATGATAATTTAGGGATTCGTTACAATGATTATGAAATATCTTATGATGATTTGTATTATAAATCGTCTATAAATGAAGGTTTATATGGAATAGATTTATACATCAAGAATTTTGATGGTAGTGGACAAATGCAAAATACAATTTATATTTTACTTGATGCTTTGTTAGGAGAATATGACACAACAATGCGTATAGATTGGATTGAATGGTATAGTTTGAATGAAGAAGATCTGTCTAATTTCAAACATATAATAGAATTAAGAAAAGAGATAGATAATAGAAAATAACCAAAAAAAACCTTCCATTTCGGAAGGTTTTCTGTTTTTATTGTAAGGGTTGTTCTAGATTATTAATTTGAACTTCACGTTTATAAATATAATAAGGTTGAAGACTTTCGCGTGTTACAATTTTTTGTCCACGTTGCGAACCTGCAAACCTTGTGAAACCAGCTCCAATTCCGAAACCAACTTCATTTTTCAAAATATAAATTTGACGATAAAAAGGATAAACACCATATTTCAAATTCGGAATAGTTGGCAATGCTAAATTTCCTTTATCATCTGCAATTGATAATATTTTTACCTTTTTAAGATATTCTTCAACTTTCGGATTTCCTTTATCACTTAAAATATTCAATCCAATAATTCCGATTGCAGTTTTATCTTTTTGTACAAAATCAATCACTTTTTCTGCATCGCCCATAGCTGTTACTTTTGCGCCATTTTCTACAGATAATTTTAATTTATCATTTATTGTATTGTAATTGGCAGAGTTTGGATGATCGTAAACAAATGTTATTTTCGGATCATTTTTATACAAATTATCCTTAATATCATTCATCGAGATAGAGTTGATTGAATTATCAACAGAGGTAATAAAAACTGTTGCGTCTAATGCAATTACAGAAGAAATATATTTTGTTGTTGTTTTATTGAATAAATGTTGTTGTTGAGCTTTTGTTAAAGGCTTACTTACCATCAAAATAGGAATCTTCCCTTCATAAAAATCTTTGATAGCTTTTTCTTCAATCTCTTCGTTAATCGTAATTTTTACATCTGGATAATCAACCATATACATATTTGCTAACGATTGCGCCAAATTCTTAAAGCTTGGATCTACCGTCATTGCCAAATCTCCGTATTCGTGTAAAGCGCGTTTTACAGCAGTTTTTTGTTCAGCTTTTGTCTGTTTTTCTTTGTCTTTACAACTAAAAGTGGAAAAAATAAGAAAGGCCGAAAGTGAAAGTAAACTAATTTTTTTGATCATTTTTATAAGATTTTATACCGCGATAAACACGAAAAGCGCCATAAACAATAAATAAAATACCCAATAACATCGCTTTTATTTCATCTAATTTGATGATGAAAAACTGATATTTCCAAGTAAAAATTCCGATCAAAAAATAACCGAAACCAATCAATCCGTAAACAATATTCTTATTCATAATTCGCAACGAAGTTACAATTTTATTGTGTTAAGATTGACTTAAAACTTAAATTTTATGCGACAAATATACATTTAAAAGAACTTTTTCTGAATAGATATTCAATTTCTTAAACAATAGAAACCATCACACTCAAAAAAATGAATGCAATGGTTTCAGAAAGAAAAGTATTATTAATTATTCGTTTGTTTGAAATCTAACAGGAATTGAAAAGATTAAATTTGCATCCGAACCATCTTCTAATTTTGCAGGCGTTATTTTTTTACCTTTTCTTAGAATTTGTTTATTGATACGCTCCAACGCAGATTTAGCTTCTTTGCCTAAATCTTGATTACTTCCACTTAACGGTTTTACTTGTGAAATTTCTCCATTTTTGTTTACAATAAATTGCATTTTTGCAACCGCTGAACCAATATTATTTCGAGAAGCAGTTTCGGCAAAATCACTTAATTCTCCACCTAACTCTTTCGAGATTTTATCACTCATACATTTTGTTAAAGCTGCATTTCCTTTTTTGCTCTCACTTTCACAACCAGGATAAATTGCCATTACTGCAGCATTTTTCGCTGAAATTGCAACATCAGGTTTTTTAGGTTCTGGAGTTTTTGGACCTTCTGGAATGTCCGTATTTTGTTTACCTACTTTATTTCCTTCGTCACTTACTTCTCCACCACCAACTTGTCCATTAGATTTATCACCATTTCTATTAAAAACGCCTAAATCTTTTCCTTTTAGTTCGTCAACAGATTTTATAGTTTCTTCAACTTTTGGACTTTCTGTTGGAGTTGGAATAATATGTTTCGCCTGATCTGTTTTTAATTGAATTGTTTTTTCTTCCATCGGTGGATCTTCTTTTGGAGGAGTTACTTCTTCTATTTTTTTATCAGGAGGAGTCACATTATCTAAAATAACAATTACACCATCATCTTTTTTTGTTATTTCATTATTCATTGTTTTATTATTTGCATAAATAGTTCCACCAGTAATTAATGCAACAATACCAATCCCAACAAAAAGAGATTTCATCAAATCGTGGTTTGCAACTTGTCTTAGTTGGTACGCACCATATTCTTTGTTTCGGTTTTCGAAAAGAATGTCTAAAAAAGCTTTGTTACTCATATCAATATAATTTAAGGTTAATGAATCTTTTTTCTTTATAGATTCATCTTTTTGCAAAAAGGTTGGTTGAGGTTTGAAAAATTTTCGAAAAAAGTTTAATTTTATTGAAAAGTAGATTTTTATGCAGCTACAAATTGATAAAAAATGCAATCAGAATTGGAACGAAATGAAGGATGCGGAGTCACAACAAAAGTTTTGTGATGTTTGTTCTAAATGTGTTCACAATTTGGACCATTATTCGTTCAAAGAATTAAAAACTTTTCTGAATGATAATCCTACCGCTTGTGTAAAAATTAAAACCAGAAATTTAGAACAATTTAATTCATACGAAGCTTCAAAATCTATTTCTAATCAATCCAAAAGATGGTTACAACTTTCTTCTTTAGTTGGATTTTTAAGCTTTTCAACTATCACAAAAGCACAAACAGAAAATGATTCGATTGTAGTGCAAGGAATTATTAATGATGGTAATGGTTTTCCAGAATATGATATTCCAGTAAATCTTAAAAATTCGAAAAATATTGTATATACAAATGAAAATGGTGAGTTTAAAATAAAGGTTCCGATTAATCAAGATTTTTATACTTTAGAATATGATAGCTATGGAATTAAAGAATTCACTTTTACAAATTCTTCTATATGTCAGAATATAAAAACTGAAACAGGAGATATTGTTTTAGGTGCTGCAGTTGTAAGTTATTATAAATCTCCAACTATTTTAAGAAAATTAAGTCGCACAATTTCTTGGCCATTTCGACAAATTGGAAAGCTTTTTTAGTGCATCCATATGTTTTTCGTCATTCTTGTCAATTAATTCAAATAAACTTCTCGTTACAATTGGTGCATTTCGTTGATTAAGTTTATCTTTGCTTCTTAAATTTTAAAACAAATGCCAAGAATACTTACAGGAGTTCAAGCTACTGGAACTCCGCACTTAGGAAATATTTTAGGAGCAATTTCTCCAGCAATCGAATTAACGGAGAAAGAAGGAAATGACTCTTTCATTTTTATTGCTGATTTACACGCTTTAACGCAAATTAAAGATGCGGAAGTGTTAAAACAAAATACGTACGAAGTGGCTGCAACTTGGCTGGCATTAGGTTTAGATCCTTCGAAAGTAGTTTTTTACCGTCAATCTGATGTGACTGAAACAACAGAATTAACATGGTATTTATTGAACTTCTTTCCATTTCAACGTCTTACTTTAGCGCATTCTTTCAAAGATAAAGCAGATTATTTAGCAGATGTAAATGCAGGATTATTTACGTATCCAATTTTGATGGCTGCGGATATTTTATTGTATGATGCTGAAGTTGTACCTGTTGGGAAAGATCAATTGCAACATTTAGAAATTACACGTAGTGTTGCCGAAAAATTCAATCACCAAATGGGAGAAACTTTTGTTTTACCACAAGCTGCAATTGATGAAAATATTATGTTGATTCCAGGAACTGATGGAAACAAAATGTCTAAATCAAGAAATAATTTTATCAATATTTTCTTACCAGAGAAACAATTGCGCAAGCAAGTAATGTCGATTGAAACGGATTCAACTCCATTAGAAGATCCTAAAAATCCAGATACAGACAATGTTTTTGCTTTATACAAATTATTGGCAACGCCAGAACAAGTAGAGGAAATGCGTCAAAATTATTTGAATGGAGGTTACGGATATGGTCATGCAAAACAGACTTTATACGAATTAATTTTAGAGAAATATGCTGATGCGCGTACTAAATTTGATGAGTTGATGAATGATAAAGTGACTTTGGATGCATTTTTAGAAAATGGTGCATTGAAAGCAAGAGATGTTGCACAAAAAGTATTGAAACGTACGCGAAACAAATTGGGATTGAAGTAATTTGATCAAATTGTAAGTTGGCGATAAATAATATAACTTAAGCGATTGTTAATATTTATATCGTTCATTATTTGAAGTCATTTTAAATAAGTATCTTTGCAATATAAAATTAGAATCAAATGATTAAGGTTTCAGAATCAGCAAAAAATAAAATAATATCACTTTTACAAGAAGAAGGAACTTCTATCGAAGAATCTTTTGTTCGTGTAGGAGTTACGAGTGGAGGATGTTCAGGTTTAAACTATAATTTAGAGTTTACGAAAGAACAAAGTGCAGATGACAAATTGTTTGACGACAATGGCGTAAGAATTTTGGTTGACAAAAAATCATTTTTATACCTTGTTGGAATGACATTAGAATATTCAGGAGGATTGAATGGAAAAGGTTTCGTATTCAATAATCCAAATGCATCGCGCACGTGCGGTTGTGGAGAAAGTTTTGCTGTTTAAGATGAAAAAAATAGCTTTATTCGTTACGTTTTTGATTGGTTTTGTTGCTTTTGGACAAAATACAATTGTAGAAAAAGATTTGATGGTTTTTCAACCAACCGAATCTTCAAAAAAATTGAATAAAGCTTATTCAGAACAACTATTTTTCGGTTTGTTTAATGTAAAACCTTTTATAAAAGCGTTGGATTTAGACGAATCAAAAATCAAAACAATCACCATTACCAATGCATCAAACAAAAAAGTTGCGTACAAAGCAAATTATGATGCGACAGGAAATCTTCTTGATTTTGAATTGACAGATGAGGTTGCAACACCAACTAAAGTAAGTTATACGTACAAAGATGGTGTAATTTCTGCCGAAACAATAGCAAGAAAAGGAAGTGAAGTAAAAACAAATCAATTCTTTTATGACCAAGAAAATATGTATGTCAAAAACGGAAATAAACTTTTTGATATCATTTGGTTAGAAGGAGATGTGATGTTGAAGAAAACCTATATGGAGCAGAAAATTGGTTTCGAAGATCGATTAATGCACGATTGTAGAATTACAAAATCATTAGGTCAAGACATTAATAAGATTTGTTATAGCAATTCGACATTTCAGGTGCCATTCAAAATAAAAGAATATACACCAGATGTTGCGCAAAAAACAGAAAAAATTAATTTGGTAGAAGGACCTTGGTCAGAAATTAAATTAATTGCTCAAAATAAATATCAGATTTCGAAAAATAATCAACCACAATTTGAGGTGATTTTAGATCAAAATCAACGATTAAAAGAATTCAAATTTTTAGGAAATAAAGCTGATAAACAGCAACCTTTACAGTTTAATTTTACCTATACATTTTATAAATAATAAGATGAGTAACACAAAATATACAGAAGACGATCTACGTGAAGATCTTGCTAGCCAAAAGCAATATGAGTTTGGTTGGACGACTGAAATGGAATATGAAGAATTCCCAGTTGGATTGAATGAAGATATCGTGCGTGCTATTTCAGCCAAAAAAGAGGAGCCTGAGTGGATGACGGAATGGCGTTTGGAAGCTTACCGCGCTTGGGTTAAAATGGAAGAACCAGAATGGGCAAACGTAACTTACGAAAAGCCAGATTTTCAGGCTATTCAGTATTATGCAGCTCCAAAACCAAAGAAAGAATTAGCAAGTTTAGACGAAGTTGATCCTGAATTATTAAAAACTTTCGAGAAATTAGGAATTTCTTTAGATGAACAAAAACGTTTGTCTGGAGTTGCGATTGATGTGGTTTTTGATTCAGTTTCAGTAAAAACAACTTTCCGCGAAACATTAGCAGAAAAAGGAATTATTTTTATGTCAATTTCGGAAGCAATTAAAGAACATCCAGAATTGGTGAAAAAATACATTGGTAAAGTAGTTCCGCCAACAGATAACTTTTATGCAGCTTTAAACTCGGCAGTTTTCTCGGACGGATCATTCTGTTATATTCCAAAAGGTGTTCGTTGTCCAATGGAATTATCAACGTATTTCCGTATCAACTCTGCAGGAACAGGACAGTTTGAGCGTACTTTATTAATTGCGGACGAAGGTGCTTATGTTTCGTATTTAGAAGGTTGTACAGCGCCAATGCGTGATGAAAACCAATTACACGCTGCTGTGGTTGAGTTAATCATTATGGATGATGCTGAGATCAAATATTCTACTGTACAAAACTGGTATCCTGGTGATGATAAAGGAAAAGGTGGAGTTTTCAACTTTGTAACAAAACGTGCAGTTTGCGAGAAAAATGCAAAAGTATCGTGGACGCAAGTTGAAACAGGTTCTGCGGTAACATGGAAATATCCATCTTGTATCTTAAAAGGAGATAATTCGGTAGGTGAGTTTTACTCAATTGCGGTAACAAATAATTATCAACAAGCGGATACAGGAACAAAAATGATTCACATCGGTAAGAATACGAAATCGACAATTATTTCGAAAGGTATTTCTGCTGGTAAATCTCAAAACTCTTACCGTGGTTTGGTGAAAGTGATGAAAAACGCTGAAGGAGCACGTAACTTCTCTCAATGTGATTCATTGTTGATGGGTAACGAGTGTGGTGCGCATACTTTCCCTTACATCGAAATCGAAAATAAATCGGCTCAATTAGAACACGAAGCAACAACTTCTAAAATTGGTGAAGATCAATTGTTCTATTGTAATCAACGTGGTATCGATACTGAAAAAGCGATTGCATTAATCGTAAACGGATTTAGCCGCGAAGTATTAGACAAATTACCAATGGAGTTTGCCGTTGAAGCGAAAAAATTATTAGAAATCTCATTAGAAGGTTCTGTAGGATAGTTATTAATAATGAGTTGATGTGATAATTTGTTAATGAGTTAATGATGGAAAAAGATAATATCATTTTAAAATTAACTTTAGAATTTTCACTATTAATTATAGAATATTGTGAAGAACTTGAATTGGATAAGAAATTTGTTATTTCAAATCAATTATTAAAATCAGGAACTTCAATAGGAGCAAATATTAGAGAAGCTCAAAACGCTGAAAGCTTGAATGATTTTATTCACAAGTTTAAGATTGCAGCAAAAGAAATTGATGAAACCAAGTATTGGTTAGAATTATGTCAATTATCTAAAAATTATCCAAATACAGAAAGTTTATCTGATAAATTGGTAAACATTTCTAAAATTGTGAATAAAATTATAAGTACATCAAAATCAAGATAATTAAAGAATTATCACATTAACTAATTTACAAATTAGATTATGTTATTAAATATAAAAGACTTACATGCTCGTATCGAAGAGCGCGAAATTTTAAAAGGTTTAAACCTTCAAATTAATCCAGGTGAAGTTCACGCGATTATGGGACCTAATGGTGCAGGAAAATCAACTTTATCTAACGTTATTACAGGTAAAGAAGATTACGAAGTAACCGATGGTGATATCGAGTTTGATAATGAATCAATCTTAGAATTAGCACCAGAAGAAAGAGCACAAAAAGGAATTTTTATGTCTTTCCAATATCCAATCGAAATTCCTGGAGTTTCTGTAACAAACTTCATCAAAACTTCTATCAACGAAACGCGTAAAGCGCAAGGTTTAGAAGAAATGGGAGCTTCTGAAATGTTGAAAGAAATTCGTGCAAAAGCTGAATTATTAGGAATCAAAAAAGATTTCTTATCTCGTTCGCTTAACGAAGGTTTCTCTGGAGGTGAGAAAAAACGTAACGAAATTTTCCAAATGTTAATGTTAAACCCAAAATTAGCCATCTTAGATGAAACTGATTCTGGTTTAGATATTGATGCTTTACGTATTGTTGCGGATGGTGTAAACGAATTCAAAAATGAAAACAATGGAGTGTTAGTAATTACACACTACCAACGTTTATTAGACTATATCGTTCCTGATTTTGTACACGTTTTAGCAGACGGAAAAATCATTAAATCTGGTGGTAAAGAATTAGCTTTAGAATTAGAAGCAAAAGGTTACGACTGGGTAAAAGAAGAAGCAGGAATCTAAACATTTTGTAAAATGTAAAATGTATTAAGTCCAAAGTACTTTTTACTTCTTACATAATACATTAATACAATATCTAAAATGATTGATTTAAAAGAAAATTTAGTTTCTCGTCATTTAGTGTTCAACGAAAAAAACAAAGTGAATAAAGAAATCGAAGGTTTACGTCAAGAAGCCATCGAAATCTTTAATCAAAAAGGTTTTCCGACACGTAAAGACGAAGAATGGAAATATACAAATCTTGCTCCTTTGTTGAAGGTGGATTACAAATTGTTCCCAGAAGACGAAGTTGCAATTGAGTACAAAGACATCAAGAAATATTTGATTAATGATATCGATACGTACACAATCGTATTCATTAATGGAAAATATTCTTCGTTTTTGTCAAATACAACACATGATGAAGCTGATATTTGTGTCTTGTCAAGCGCAATGCATAAAACAACTCATCAAGCTGTAATTGAGAATTATTACGGAAAAATTGCGAAAAAAGGTGAAAGTTTAGTTGCTTTAAATACAGCTTTTGCAAAAGATGGAGCTTACATTTATGTTCCAAATAATGTAATTTTATCTAAGCCAATTCAGATTGTTTATTTCTCAACAGGAGCTTCTCAAGAAGCGATGTATCAACCACGTAATTTGGTTGTAGTTGGAGATAATGCGCAAGTTCAAATTATCGAAAGACATCAAACATTAGACGAAAAAGCAAACTTAACAAATGTTGTTTCGGAGGTGAATGTTGGACGTAATTCTGAGATTCATTGGTACAAATTCCAAAATGATTCTAACGATGCTTCTTTAGTTGATAATACATACATCAATCAAGAAAGAGATTCTCGTGCCAATGTATTTACGTTTGCTTTTGGAGGAAAAATTGTACGTAACAATTTGAATTTCTTCCAAAATGGAGAAAATTGTAACTCTGTAATGGACGGAATTACGGTGATTGATGGAAAACAACATATCGATCATCATACATTTGTGGAGCATAATTTCCCGAATTGTGAGTCGCACGAATTGTACAAAGGAATTTATGATGAGAAAGCGCAAGGAGTTTTCAATGGTAAAATCTATGTTCACAAAGAAGCGCAAAAATTGAATGCATTCCAACAAAATAATAATGTTTTATTATCTGATGGAGCTTCAATTAATACAAAACCTCAATTAGAGATTTTTGCTGATGATGTAAAATGTTCGCACGGATGTACAGTTGGACAATTAGAAGAAGAATCTTTGTTCTATATGCAACAACGTGGTATTCCAAAGAAAGAAGCGAAAGCAATGTTATTGTATGCCTTTGCTGCAGACGCTTTGCGACATGTACAAATTCCACAAATCTCAAATCGAGTTAACTCTATAATTGCAAAAAAATTAGGAGTTAGTTTAGATTTCGAATTATAAAATATAGTTCTGAGTTATAAGTAATAAGTTTTAAGTTGAACTTATTTTGAAATATAAAGTAAGTATTTGAAACTATTTTGAATACTTACTTTTTTATTACACATCACTCATAACTCATTACTCAAAACTTAAAAAAATGTCAATAGATATTCAACAAATAAGAAGTCAATTTCCAATTTTAAATAGAGAAGTCAACGGAAAACCATTGGTTTATTTAGATAATGGTGCAACTTCTCAAAAACCGAAAGTTGTTTTAGATGTTTTGGACGAATATTACGAAAAGTACAATGCAAATGTACATCGTGGAATTCATACATTAAGTCAAGAAGCAACAGATTTGATGGAAGAATCGCGTCGTAAGATTCAGAAATTTATCAATGCGAAACACGATTACGAAATTATTTTTACGCGTGGAACGACGGAAGGAATTAATTTAGTTTCTAATTCACTTCGTAATGTTTTATCAGCCGATGATGAAATTATTATTACCGAAATCGAGCATCATTCTAATATCGTTCCTTGGCAATTGTTGTGTCAGCGAACTGGTGCTAAACTAAAATATATTCCGTTAACTGCAGAAGGTATTTTGGATATTGAGAAGTTGGATGATTTATTGACAGATAAAACCAAATTAGTTTGTGTTAATCAAGTTTCAAATGCATTAGGTGTTGTAAATCCGATCAAAACAATTATCGAAAAAGCGCATGCAAAAGGTGCTTGGGTTTTGATTGATGCGGCACAATCTGCTCCACATACTGCAATTGATGTTCAAGCAATGGATTGTGATTTCTTGGTTTTTTCTGGTCATAAAATGTACGGTCCAACTGGAATCGGTATTTTGTATGGAAAAGAAGATATTTTGAATGAATTACCACCTTTCCACGGAGGAGGAGAGATGATAAAAGATGTAACAATGGAGGTTTCAACATACGCTTGTTTACCTTTCAAATTCGAAGCTGGTACACCAGATATTGCAGGAATTATCGGACTTGGAGCTGCGGTAGATTTTATCAATTCTATTGGAATGCAAACGATTCACGATTACGAAAAAGAATTGGTAGATTATACAATTCAACGTCTATCAGAATTTGATGAAGTGGAGATTTATGCAAAAGATGCAGAACATTCTGGCGCAGTTTCTTTCAACTTAAAATTTGACGGCGTTCATTCATCTGATGTCGGAATGATTTTGGATAAAAAAGGAATTGCTGTTCGTACTGGTCATCATTGTGCACAACCAATTATGCAGCATTTCAATATTCCGGGAACGGTACGAGCTTCATTCGCTGTTTATAATACAAAAGAAGAAATAGATACATTTATTGAAGGTCTAAAAACCGCGATTCGAATGTTAGGATAATTCATATTCCAAATTTATTTTGGAATCTTATAAAATAATAAAAGGGAAACATCACTGTTTCCCTTTTATTTTAAACGCTAAAGAAGTACAATTTCATCAATTATAATTTCTGTAATCGTTTTTTGTTGACCATCTTTATCTTGATAATCTCGGTAAGTCAATTTGCCTTCTATAGCAAGTTGCTTCCCTTTTTCTACATGTTTTTCGATCACATTTACAATTGGTCCGTAAGCAACTAAATTGTGCCACGTCGTTTGCTGAACTTTCTCACCTTTGCTATTTGTGTAGCTTTCGTTCGTTGCTAGACTAAATTTTGTAAACTTCTTTTCGTTTTCTAATGTTTTAACATCAGGATTGCTACCAACATTCCCAATTAGCTGAACTTTATTTCTTAATGTACTCATGGCGATAAATAATTTAAAATTAATGTATGACCAAATTTAAGAAAATATTTTTAAAACATTCGTTTTTAAGCGTTTAACTTTTATAAAACATGTTCTTTATATAATTGATCCAAGGTTTTATCAAGGTTTGTTGTTTTACCAGGATGCGGACGAGAACTTTGGATAGACGAACTTCTGACAGCTGTTAACCAACGAAAACGTTCAGGGGTTTCGAAATTAGATACAGCAGATTCGGGATGAATTCCTTCGGCAATTTTAGACAAAGCATTCAAATTACTGTCAATAAAATCAAGATCTAATTCGTGGCAAAAAGCATTGATTCTACTATCATTAATAAAATATTTTACTTTCAAATAATCTTCTTTTTTCGAAAATAAAATTACTCCAACATTGATAAACTCTTCGCGTTCAACTTTAGGAACCAAACGAAGAATTGCATACTCATATAAGATTTTTTCTGGCATTATTCGCTTCGTTTATAAAAAGTTCGGAATGTTGTAATCGTGTTTTGATAAATGTTTTGTAAACCGTTCTCATTTCTTCGTGAGTAGCATGTGTAACTTCTGTTTCTAACCATTCATCAGGAATCAAATCGACAATTTTATCAATGATTTCATCATTCAAAATCGCTTTAAATTCTGTATCAACTTCTTCAAGTTTTGTAGCATTTTTCAATAGAACATGGTCTTTAATTGGCGTAAAGGGTGCAAGAGCTGCTTTTTCCCAATTGTCCCACGAATGATGAAAATAATAGGAAGCACCATGATCAATCAACCACAATTCTTTGTGCCACATTAACATATTTGTATTGCGAAAAGTACGATCAACATTCGTCAAAAAAGCATCTAACCAAACAATTTGAGAAGATAATTTATCATCAATTTTCATTACAGCAGGATCATAATTGATTGCACCAGATAAATAATGCAAAGCCAAATTAGTTCCTTCGCTAAATTTTAACAAATCCTGAATTTCTTCATCAGCTTCGGATTGACCAAAATATTCGTCCAAATTTGCAAAAACTAATTCAGGAACTTTAAATCCTAAAACACGTGCAATTTCTCCTCCTAATAATTCAGAAATCAGCATGCGAGGACCATGACCAGCACCTTTAAATTTTAAAACATATTTAAAACCGTCATCTGCATCAGCTAGTGCAGGCAAAGAACCACCTTCGCGCAAAGGTTGCAAATAGCGTTCAACGGTAACTGTTCTTAACTCAATCTCATTCATTCTCTAAAATTACGATGAAAAATTTAAAATAATTTTCACATTTATAATTTTTAAATATCACTAAACTTATAGACTGTTGAATGTTAAAATTTTTTAAAACAAAAGATAGTTGAGTAAACTTGTAAAAATAGGAAGATTTGTAATGCGTAAAAGTATGTTTATCGCTGGATTAATAGCGGTTTTTACTTTGATCGTTGCATTGATTATTCAAGTTTTTACTTCGTATTACATTTACAATTATCAAGGAAATATTCCGTCAGATTATCGTGTGGCAGTTGTTTTTGGTGCAAAAGTGCAAGCTAATGGACAACCAACTCGTTTTTTGAAAGATCGTTTGGATGCTGCAATTCGACTTTACAAAGAGGATCAAGTGGATGTAATTTTACTTTCTGGAGAAAAACTTCACGAGAATTTTAATGAAATTGATGTGATGGAAAAATACTTGTTGGATAGAGGTGTCAAAATTGAAGATACTTATCTAGATGGAGCAGGTTTGGATACATATAGCACAATCTACAGAACCAAAAATATTTATCAATTTGATAAAGTGATTTTAATTTCTCAATCTTATCATCTCAAAAGAGCGCTTTTCTTAGGAAAAGTTTTCGGATTGGATTGTATTGGATATAATGCGGATAGCGGACCTTATAAAACGGAAGGTAAACAGAGTTTTAGAGAAATTTTAGCGAATATAAAAGCTTTGTTGGATATTGGTAATGAAAGAGCGCCAGAAGTGATTATAGCGCCTAAAAAATAAAAAAAACTCCGCTCAAAATTTTGAGCGGAGTTTTTAGTTTAATATTCTGTTAAAGTAACAATATCAGTTGTAAAAGATGTTAATTTATCTTTACCATGTAGGAAAGTTAAATCAACAATAAAAGAAAACTGTGTTGTTTTTCCACCACATTTTTCTACCAATTTAGCACAAGCTTCGGCAGTTCCACCAGTTGCTAAAACATCGTCGTGAATTAGAACTCGCGCACCATCTTTGATGTAATTCGAATTTACTTCGATAGTTGCTTGTCCATATTCCAAATCATAAGATTGACTAATTGTTGGAGGAGGTAATTTACCAGCTTTACGAATTAATACAAAAGGAACTTTTAATTTTTGTGCAATCTGAATTCCGTACAAAAATCCACGGCTTTCAATTCCACAAACAATATCCACTTTACCTTTTGCTTTTTCTACAAAAGCGTCTACAATTTCATTCGAAAGTTCAGAATTTAAGAACAATGGAGTAATGTCTTTGTAGACAATTCCTTCTATTGGAAAATCGATAACGTCTACAATCGTTTGATTGATTTTTTCTTGAAGTGTTGACATTCGTTTTTAATCATGTTTTGTTAAGGAACAAATTTAATGAGAAATCATTTGCAAGAATTTGTTTTAACGAATAATTAATGATTCTAAATAATATTATAAACCTAAACTTGTCCAAATACGTTCTGGAATACGAACAGGACGACGAGTTTCGGCATCAATACAACATAAAATAGTGTATCCTTGATTAATTATTTTTCCCACTTCATTATATATATTGTAATCAAATCGAATGCGAACACCTTTGTCACGCTCATGAACTGTTGTTTCAATTTCGATTAATTCATCGTACAAAGCGCTACCAATATATTTTGTATGCATTTCAATAATTGGCATCTGAATTCCCATTGCTTCCAATTCAGCATAAGGAAAACCACGTTTGCGCATCAATTCTACACGACCAATTTCATAAAACTCAGGATAATTTCCATAATAAACCACTTTCATTTGATCGGTGTGTTTATATAGAATACGAGTTTTGGTGCGAAAAACATTTAATTGTTCGGTTTCTTCTATCTTCTCCATAATTTTCTAAAACATCATTTTAATCTTCAAAAGTAGAGAACAAAAAAAAGACTTTATCATTAATTATATAAAAAATGAAAAAGTCTATTCAGTAATTTTTTTGTAATCCATCCAACTAAAAGAAGTTTGCGAAGAATCTTTTTGCTCTTCTTTTAAGAAATCATATTGAATTTGAATAATTGTTTTGAAAGTAGGATTTGCTATTTCATAATAAAAAGTCCTTACATTTTTTTCTTCACCTTGTTCAATTCGTAAAAGAGAAAAATTATTTTTGATGCCCAAATCATTTAAATGATTTTCTACTTTGATAATTGCGAAGTCAATTTTTTCTTGTGTAATTTCCATAGTGATACAAAAATAAGAATTAATAGTTTTATAAGCCAAAATATGTCCGAAAAGATTATCTTTGCAGTATTTTTATTTTATCTAAAACTACTTATTGATTATTTTTAATTATACAAAGTATTTTTTAATATATCAATACCTAAATCATTTTTTTTATTCAAAATTTGTTCACAATTTTGTAGAGAAGGGTTGATGAAAATTTAACATTGACTTTCAGTATTTTACATTAAAACTTAAGCACTTTTGGACAATATTATGACGATAACTGCAAATTCTGTGTGGGAAAAATGCTTGTCTTTTATAAAAGACAACATTGCAGAAGATGCCTTCAATACTTGGTTTGTACCGATACGTCCGGGCAAACTAAATAATAATGTTTTAACAATACAAGTACCAAGTAAATTTTTTTACGAATGGTTAGAGGAGCATTATATCAAAATTTTAAAAAGTGCCTTACAAAAAGAATTAGGTTCTGATGCAAAATTGGTATACAGTATTTTGATGGATCAAAAGTCGCAAGGACGTGAGCCATTCACGGTACGTATTCCAAGTTCGAACAAAGAAAAACCTCGCCCACAAGAGGTAGAAGCGCCAATTAATTTGCAAGCTGGTAAAATGATGAATCCTTTCGTTATTCCAGGATTGCAAAAATTAAAAATTGATTCGCAATTAAATCATAATTATACATTCAATAATTTTATCGAAGGAGAATCAAACCGATTAGCACGTGCGGCTGGTCGTGCGATTGCCAAACGCCCAGGAGGAACTTCGTTCAATCCACTATTCATCTATGGTGGAGTAGGGTTAGGAAAAACTCATTTGGTGCATGCGATAGGTTTAGAAGTAAAAGATTTACACCCAGAGAAAACTGTTTTGTATGTTTCAACTGAGAAATTTACACAACAATTTATTGAAGCTGTAAAAAATAATAATCAAAATGATTTCATTCACTTTTATCAAATGATTGATGTTTTGATTATGGATGATATTCAGTTTTTATCTGGAAAAGCAAAAACGCAAGAAGTTTTTTTCCATATATTTAACCATTTACATCAAAGAGGAAATCAGATTATTTTGACTTCGGATAAATCTCCAGCAGATATTCAAGATATGGAAGATCGATTAATTTCTCGTTTCAAATGGGGATTATCAGCCGATTTGCAAAACCCTGATTACAATACACGTCTTTCAATTTTGAAACAAAAATTAGAAAACGATGGTATCGAATTTCCTGATGAAGTAATGGATTATATCGCACAAAATATTGATACAAATGTGCGTGAATTAGAAGGTTCATTAAACTCAATCATTGCGCAAGCAACGTTGAATAAACGTGAAATTACCTTAGATTTAACATCACGTACGTTATCTAAATTAGTACAAACAGCTCGCAAAGAAATCTCGATTGATTACATTCAGAAAACAGTTTGTGAATACTTTAAAGTGAAGATTGAAGATATTCAGTCAAAAACACGTAAACGTGATGTCGTACAAGCGCGTCAATTAGCAATGTATTTTGCAAAACAATATACAAAAGCGTCTTTGGCAAGTATTGGAACACAAATCGGTAAACGTGATCACGCAACAGTTTTACACGCTTGTAAAACAGTGAAAAATTTACAAGAAACGGACAAGCAATTTCGTGGTTATATTGAAGATATTTCACGTAAAATTTCAGATTAATCTATAAATATTTTTTCAATGAAAATTTTGATGGTTTGTTTAGGTAATATTTGTCGTTCTCCGTTGGCAGAAGGAATTTTACAATCAAAGGTTGGCGACAATCATTTGGTAGATTCTGCTGGTACGGGTGATTGGCATGTTGGTGAACAACCAGATAGACGCTCGGTTGCGGTTGCTAAAAAATATGGTGTTGATATTTCTGATCAACGTGCAATGCATTTCAATCCAATTTTTTTCGATGAGTTTGATTTAATCTTTGCAATGGATAAACAAAATTTAATTAATTTGCAACAATTAGCTCGAAGCGAAGAGGAGCAAAGTAAAATCAAATTGATCTTGAAAGATGGAATAGGGCAAACGCAAAATGTTCCTGATCCTTACTACGATGGAGAAGATGCTTTCGAGCATGTTTATCAATTATTAGATGAAGCCACAGACGGAATCATCAAAAAATATAATCTTTAAAATTATACAATGAAAACGGCTAAAGTTTATTTGATTCCTTCACTTTTAGGTGAAAGCGAACACAGTAGAGTATTGCCTTTATACAATCTTGACATTATTCGAGCAATTGATACGTTTGTGGTAGAAAACGAAAAATCTGCACGTAAATTTATCAAACAAGTTTGCCCCGAAAAAGTTCAAGCCGATTTAGATATTTACATTCTAAACAAAGATACAGAGCCAGAAGAAATGTTAGATTTGATCAAATTATTTGATCAAAACAAAACGATCGGAATTATTTCCGAAGCTGGTTTGCCTGCGGTTGCAGATCCGGGTGCGCAGTTGGTAAAAGTTGCGCAACAGAAACGCATCCAGGTAGTTCCTTTGGTTGGTCCATCGTCGATTTTGTTGGCGTTAATGGCTTCTGGAATGAATGGTCAAAACTTTGCTTTTCACGGTTATTTACCAATCGATAAAACAGAACGTAAAAAGAAATTAGCGCATTTGGAAGCTGAAAGCGCGAAAACGGGAATTGCTCAAATTTTTATGGAAACGCCTTATCGTAACAATCAAATGGTAGACGATTTAACGAAGATTCTTCGTGCCGAAACCAAGATTTGTGTCGCGTGCCACATTACATTAGAGGACGAAGATATCCGCACGTTATCGATCAAAGAGTGGAAAAATGAAAAGTATGATTTTCATAAACGTCCTGCTATTTTTGTGATGCAAGCTTAAAATTTTATAATATAGATCAACACTTCGTGTTGCTTTTCACGAGTCGTTTATCCAAAGTAAATAAAATAGCCAACTTGAAAAAGTTGGCTTTCTCGTATAATCGTTTTTTGCGGTGAAAATAGTTGAAGTGAGAAAATTAAAAAGTTTATTCTTTTATACGATTCTTCAAATCCATTTCCGCACCGAGAATTCTTGTTATTTCAATTTCATCTTTAGTTAGAATTCTATAAAAGATAATGTGTTGATTGGCTAAAAATCCGTAAAGTTCAGAATTAATCTCACTATAATTTCTTCCAATCATGGGGTTTTCGGCTAATAACTGACAAAAATTGATTAGTTCTTCATAATATTTATCCGCTTGATTCTGTGACCACAATTCAAACGTATATTCATATATTTTCGAAAGATCTTCAACAGCTTTATTTGTCAAGAAATACTTAGCCATTATTTTTTATTTTGGCTTTCAAAGTTTCGAGGTGTTTTTTTGCATCAAAATCCTCTGCAATTCCACTATCTATACCTTCTTGTATCGAATTTTTCAATAACTGAATTTTATCTTCTTCTTCTTCCAAAAGTCTCAAACCAGCTCTAATAACCTCACTTGCATTTTTGTATCTTCCTTGAGAGACTTTTGTATCAACAAATTCTTCAAAATAATTTCCCAAAGAAACAGATGTATTTCGTCCCATAACGTCTTATTTAGTTTAATAAAATAAAGTTACCAAATTTTGGTAACTATTGCTAATGTTTTAATATTGAATTTGTTTTATTTAGAAAATAGGTGGTATAGGATTCTCAATTTTATTTCTTTTTATATAATAAACTGTCATTAAAATGATACATAATGTAGCGATTGTAGTTATTCCGGTTAAAAAATAGTAGGTGGTTTTGTGCGTATTATAACTTAATAAAATTTTATTTTCTTTCTCTATTTGAACTATATCCAAGTTATTTTTATTAGAATTTGAAGGTGAAAAATATACTTTTACTTTGTCACCGTGACTAATATTATTATCAAGCTCTGAATAATTTTTAGTCATTTTGTATACTGCGAGATTTTGAGGATAATTAGAAAGTTTTAAAAAGAATATTTTAGAATTTTTGTTTGAATTTATAATACCTTTATTTGTTATTATACCTTCAACTTGCGAATATTTAGATAAATCTTTAGAAGCTTGATTATAAAAAATATAAGTTAGTAGGGTAAAGAGTGTGATACCAAATAGTATTGCAAATACATTTATAATTTTTGTAAACATTAATTGGATTTTGTAAGATATTTCAAGTTATATTCAAATTTACAACTATAATTTTGGTTTTAAAGTTTAATAATCAAACAAATTCAACCTATATTTAAGTTAAAATCATCCAATATGAGAAAAATAGAACAACTTTTTAGTGAATATGGAGAAAGTCATCAAAATGGAACAAACAAAACTATTCATTGGATTTGTGTTCCTTTAATCTTTTGGACGATTCTTGGTTTTATATCCTACATTCCAGCGCCGCATTTGTATGTTCAGAACTTTGGTTATATCAGTATAGCTTCAATCATTGCATTGGTTATTGTTTCAATATTTTATTTTAGATTATCGGTTGTCGTTGGTTTCATTATGATTTTTCTAATGTTGATTATGGAATATTTTATTTCGTTGTGCAATGTGCAATTCGGTACAAAATCTTGGTTAGTTTATTTGGTAGTATTTATTATCACGTGGATTTTACAATTCGTTGGACACAAAATATAAGGGAAGAAGCCAAGTTTTCTCAAAGATTTACAATTTTTGTTGGTTGGTCCTATTTGGTTGTTAGGTTTTATTTTGAGAAAAGTTGGTATAAAGTATTAATCTATTTCTTACTCAAAATTTCATTTACTTTTTTCTCAATGGCCTCTGATAATCTGCTAAAACCTAAATCATTTGGATGAATTCCGTCTGTAGAACCTTCGTTATCCGAACCAATTAAATTATCACCTTTCAATAAATACAAATCTTTTATGCCTTCTTTTATCAACGCATCGTATTGGGCTCGATAGGTTTGATTTTGTCTTGTCATATCTTCGTGAGCGATTAAATCAAATTTACTCATTGGTCGAATCAAGCTTTCTACCATCAAGATTGGTGTTTTTGGATGATATTTTCGGAGTAATTTGACGAACGGAATTGTTCTACTTTTGATCTCTTCGGGTGAACTATTTGGAACACAATCCAAGATAAACAAATCAACCCCTTGAATATCTTTGATCATTTCAGCCAATTCAATTTCAATTTTTGCACTTCCACTCAAATCAAGATTAATGAATTCATAGCCTGTTTTTCGTGTTAAAATAGAAGGATAATTCATTCCAGGACGACTTGCCGAAGCACCTTGCACAATGCTTGAACCATAAACCACGATTTTCTTTTTATACGCAATCGGTTGATTGATAAAATTAGCGGAAGCATCAATTCCTATTTTTAAATCTGTAATTTCGTTCCAAAGTGGCAAATAAAGTATGAATTCCTTTTCTGTCTTTGATAAATTCTTGACGATATCAATTCACTTTTGATATTTTGCTGATTTGGTAAAGCCGCACCTGCAAAAATCCACTTTCCGTTTTCTTTGATATACAAATCAAACCCACGCGCCATAATTCCAGTTGTATTCGCGCCCAAATAAGTAGAACGAGTTGTCCAATCCAGTTTTATTTGTGAAGTATTCGATTTGAATATAACATATAATCCAGCGGGAGCAGTAAATAAACCTTTTACTTTTTCAGGAAGATTTGCGTATTTGTTGGTATCGATTCTATGGTAAAAAGGTGTATTATCAAAGGCTTTTCCTTGTACAGTAAATTCTTTGTTCGTGATATATTTGATTTGTCCAACTACGTGAAAAGAACAAATAAGTGCAAAAAACAGAAAGAATTTTCTCATTGGTTATAATTGATTAAAGGTTAAAATTAAAAAAAGACTTCCAATTTGGAAGTCTTTTTTTTGTTTCATGTGTTTGTCTTAAGCGTGTTTACACTTTAAGGTCTGTATGAGCGCCTAAAAGTGTTTTATTTTCTTCGATAATTGGATCAACCAAATCTTTTAAGAATTCTTCTGTTTGTTCAGAAGCAAATCCTGTAAAGTTTTTCGGATCTAATAATTCGACTAATTTCTCTTTGTCAATTTTTACATTTTCATCGGCAATGATACGTTCAATTAAATCGTTAGATTTTCCTTCCATTTTCACTTGTTTTGCAGCTTCCATAGAATGTGTACGGATAATTTCGTGTAATTCTTGACGATCTCCACCATTTTTAACACCTTCCATAATGATATATTCGGTTGCCATAAATGGTAATTCTTCCGCGATATGCTTCTCGATGATTTTAGGATAAACGACTAAACCATCTAAAATATTGTTCCAAATGATTAAAATTGCATCAATCGCTAAAAATGCTTGAGGTACTGCTAAGCGTTTGTTAGCCGAATCGTCCAACGTTCTTTCGAACCATTGAGTTGAAGCAACCATTGCAGGAGAAGTTGCTAAGGACATCACGTATTTCGCTAAAGAGGCGATACGCTCTGAACGCATAGGATTGCGTTTGTATGCCATTGCAGAAGATCCAATTTGATTTTTTTCGAAAGGTTCTTCAATCTCTTTTAAATTTTGTAATAAACGCAAGTCGTTTGTAAATTTATGTGCAGATTGTGCAATGTTTGATAATAATTCTAATGCTTGAGCATCAATTTTACGATCGTAAGTTTGTCCTGAAACTGCAAAAACATTTTTGAATCCGAAACGTTCAGATAATTTTTTGTCTAATGTTTTTACTTTTTGGTAATCTCCATCAAATAATTCTTTGAAAGAAGCCGCTGTTCCAGTTGTTCCTTTTACACCGCGAAAACGTAACGTATCTATTCTGAATTCTAATTCTTCTAAATCTAATAAAACAGATTGTAACCAAAGTGTTGCACGTTTTCCAACGGTTGTTAATTGTGCTGGTTGGAAATGCGTAAATCCTAAAGTTGGTAAATCTTTGTATTGACGCGCAAATTTTGCTAAACCATCAATCACATTGATTAATTGTCCTTTTACATGTTGAAATCCATCACGAATCTGAATCAAATCTGTGTTATCGCCAACAAAAGCCGAAGTAGCGCCTAAATGAATAATTGCTTTTGCGCTTGGTGCAACATCTCCGTACGTATGCACGTGAGCCATTACATCGTGACGAAATTTCTTTTCGTAAGCCGCAGCAACATCATAATCAATATTAGTTGCATTATTTTTTAATTCTTGAATTTGTTCGTCTGTAATATCTAATCCAAGTTCCTTTTCAATTTCTGCCAAAGCAATCCAAAGCTGTCTCCATGTTGTAAATTTTTTCTCAGGAGAAAAGATATATAGCATTTCGTCGCTACAATATCTCGATTCTAAAGGATTTTGATACTTGTTCATTGTATTTGTTTGTTTTGTTTTTTAAAATTTTTTCAAAATGGTTTGCACATCTTTCACATAATAACCTTCGAAAAGGTAAGCGTGTATCAGCAATGGAAATAATTGTGCAATTGGTAAACGCTCTTCGAAATTTGGTGCTAAAGGATTATTTTCGTGATAGGCATCAAAAAATACATCATCAAATCCTCCAAAAAGCTTTGCAATAGCCAAATCCATTTCGCGATGACCATAATAAATTGCAGGATCTATAACCGAGAATTCGCCTTTTTTGTTGGCTAAAATATTTCCATTCCAAAAATCTCCATGCAATAAAGCAGGTTTTTCTTCTGGAAATATCGAATTCAATTGTTTACATAAACTCTCTGCAGATTTTATTTGTTTTGAATTGATTAATTGTTTGTTTTGCAATAGTTTCATCATTGGCATGATGCGATTTTTTGCATAAAATTCGCTCCAAGAATCTGTTAAACTATTCGGCTGAACGACAATTGCAATGTAATTATCTTCTGACCAACCAAATTGTTTACTTGTATTTTGATGAAGTTTTGCTAAATTTTTTCCTAAGTTTTCCCAATTTACAACAGTTGGAGTAGAGGTTTCCATCCATTCTAATAATAAATATTGAAAATCTTTTCCAGCTTCGCCAACATTTACCACTTTCGGAACCGAAAATGTTTTGGTCTTTTTGATGGCTTCTAAAGCACGTGCTTCTTTCTTGAAAAGATGAGGAAAGTTGTTTGCGGAATTTACCTTTAAAAAATATTTTTTATCAAACGATTCTAATCGAAAAGCATCGTTAATATCACCACCTTTCATCGGGACGATAGAATCTATACCTAAATTCAATTGTTTTAATCGTACTAAAATTTCGTTCATAAAAATATCTCATAAAGTTATAGCCCAACAAAAGTCAGGCTATACTATTTAATTTATTAAAATAAAGTTGTTCTAATAATGTTTTGAGAACGCTCTGGTCCAACCGAAACTAAATAAACTTCGATTCCTAAGTATTTCTCAATGTAGTGAATGTAATCTTGCGCTGTTTGCGGTAACTCATCAAAAGATTTTACGTTTGTAATATCTTCTTTCCATCCTGGTAATTCGTCGTATTGCGCTTCGTAATCAGCTAATTTAGTTGTAGAAGAAGTGAAATAATCAATGATTTTTCCGTCTTCTGTTTTGTAACCTGTACAAACTTTTACTGTATCAATATTCGACATTACATCTAATTTAGTAATTACTAAATGTGTAATTCCATTAATCATACAAGCGTGTTTCAATGCAACTAAATCTAACCAACCTGTGCGGCGTGGACGACCTGTCGACGCTCCGAATTCGTGACCAACTTGACGAATTTGTTCTCCTAATTCGTTGTCCAATTCTGTTGGGAAAGGACCGTTACCAACGCGTGTACAATATGCTTTCGAAACTCCAATCAAATTTTTCAATTTTGTAGGAGGAACTCCAGCACCAACACAAACTCCACCTGTTGTTGGAGAAGATGATGTAACGAATGGATATGTACCAAAATCGATGTCTAACATTAATGCTTGAGCACCTTCGAATAATACATTTTTACCTTCGTCAATTGCGTGGTTAATTTCTAACTCAGAATCTAAGATACGTTCTTTCAAACGCTCACCATAAGCTAAATATTTTTCGTAAATGTCTTCGAATTTTAATGGTTCTTTATTGAATAATTTTTCGAATAAAGCATTTTTAACCACTAAATTTTCTTTGATTTTTTCTGCTAAAACTTCAGGATTTAATAAATCAATTGCACGAATACCAACGCGCGCTACTTTATCCTCATAACAAGGACCAATTCCGCGTTTTGTTGTACCAATTTGACTATCTTTTCCTGCAAATTCTTCACGATATTCGTCTAACAAAATGTGATAAGGCATGATGATATGCGCTCTTCTCGAGATAAAAACGTGATCTGTAGATAAACCTTTTGCTTCTAATTGTTCAGTTTCTGCAAAAAAAGCTTCAGGATTTACTACGACACCATTCGCAATAATACATTTTCCTTTGCATTGTAAAACTCCAGAAGGTAATAAGTGTAAGACAAATTTATCATCGCCTACATATACCGTATGACCAGCGTTGTTACCACCTTGGTAGCGTACAACATAATCCGATTTTTCGGCTAATACATCTGTAATTTTTCCTTTTCCCTCGTCACCCCATTGAAGACCGACTACTACGTGTGTTGACATATTGTTTGTTCGTTATTTGATTTGGAATAAAAATGAAACTAATCATCTTTTCTTGGTTCACTGCAAAGGTAATTTAAACCTTGTCTTAAACAAATTTAAAACTCAATTTAGCACGATTATTTTTCAAGATTTTGTTAATAATTTTTCAAGATAAAATTAACCGAAAAATAACCGAATCCATTCAAATAAAAAGCGTATTTTTACAAACTTTTACACCAAAAATTTCTATAATGAAAATTGAAATCTGGTCGGATGTAATGTGTCCGTTCTGTTATATCGGAAAAAAACATTTTGAACAAGCTTTAACGCAAATTCCTTATCAAGATAAAATACAGGTTGAATGGAAAAGTTTTCAGTTAAATCCTGATTTATCAAAAACTGAAATTACTTCTGTCAATGATTATTTAATCAAAACAAAAGGAATTTCGGAAGAACAAGTTTCGGCAATGAATAATCAATTGGCTGAAATGGGAAAAGTTGTTGGAATTGATTTTCAACAACAAAATTCTAAAGTTGTCAATACGGGTGATGCTCACCGATTGATTCATTTTGCGCAAGCGAATGGAAAAGGTTCGGAAGCAGAAGAAAGACTTTTTAAAGCGTATTTTACAGAAGGTAAAAATGTAGCTGATTATGAAGTTTTGGCTGAATTGGGAGAAGAAATTGGTTTGAACAAAACCGAAGTTCTTGAAATGCTAAATTCTGATGCAAATGTTTTTGAAGTTGCTTCGGATATTTTAGATGCGCGTAATATTGGTGTTTCTGGCGTTCCGTTTTTCGTAATTGACCGTAAATATGCACTTTCTGGTGCTCAACCAGTCGAGTATTTCGTTTCTGCTTTGACACAAGCTTACGAAAAAGATCATTTGGACCAACCACAAAATGGTGCTTCTTGTGATGTAGACGGAAATTGTGATTAATACAATTTGCAAATAAATATAGAAAAGGACTTTAATTGAAGTCCTTTTTTTCGTTTTATATTGATTGATAATTTTCTAAAAATTGTACAATTTTTTCTGCTAATTGATTTTTATGAAAAGAGCTTTTCAAAGTTTTATATTCAATATCAGTCAACAGAAGATCATTCGTTCAATTTTAATTTTGGGCGAAGAATTCAACGACCAGCTTTTTGGGAATTAAATCCAAATAAATGGTATAGTAATCCTATTTCTTACACAGAAGGAAATCCTTTTATGCAACCAGCTTTTGTGTATAATTTCGAGTTAAGTTATGGATTCAAAGATTATTTACAAGCAAAAGTTTATTATCAAAATATACAAGATGATTTTGGTCAAATTGCCTTTCATCAAGAACAAGAATTGGATGGAAAATAGAGAAAAAACAAAAAATCTCAGAGCAAAATACTCTGAGATTTTTTTATGTCTAATTCTTCAATGCTTCAAAAATTTTATCTGCTATTTTAGGGTAATTACTTTCGTTTGTTAATATTTTTCGGTCATCGTCATTTGTCAAATAACCGATTTCAATCATAATAATTGGAACTTGTGAATCTCGTAATATTTTCGAATTTGTTTCAACAATTCCTAAGTTTTCAAAACCTAAAGAACTTATACTTGTTCCAATTTTTTCGCCAAGTATTTTACATTCTTCGAAAGTAGGATTCAATGGAGAAAGGTGAATTTCTGTTCCTTTTTTCGAATCTTTTACATTATAATTTGCGTGAATTGATAAAACCAAATCAGGTTTTATTTCATTAATCATTTTCGCACGACTTGTATTGATAATTTGTTCGTCACCTTTTCTCAATAATACAAAATCAATATCTGTAAAAGGATTTTTTTCTTGAATAATTTCTGCAATTTTCAGCGCAATATCTTTTTCCTGAAATTCATCTTTTTTTACGCCAGTATCTGTTCCTCCATGTCCAGCGTCCAAAAGGATTACGCGCTTTGTAGAAAGTGTTTTATTTTCGATAAAATTTGTTTGTGCAAAAAGACTTGTTGTTAAAATTAAACAAAAGATCTGTAATAGTTTTTTCATGGTTGTTCAGATTAAATTGACCAACTTTAAGCAATAATTGTGCTTATTTTTCTAAAAAAATGGTTAAAAAAACTTTTTTTAAAACAAACCTCGCGCTTTTATCTCTAAATATTTATTGATTAAGTTAATAGACAATTCTTGTGGTTCGCAGTAAATCGTTAAAATCCCGAATTGATGCAAACGATTTATGATTAATTCTTTGTCGTAATTAAACTTTTCGGCAATTGTTTGATCGTAAATATCAGTAGTAGTCTTTGCTTTCTGATGATTAAGTTTTTTCAATTCCGAATTTTTAAATAGAATCAAAACGACAACATGCGATTTTTTAATCAATTTCAGATATGGTAATTGACGTTCCAAACCATCAATTGTTTCAAAATTGGTATAAATAAATAAAAGCGATCGTTGCGTTAATTTTCGTTTGATATAGGCATACAATTGTCCAAAATCACTTTCCAAAAAATCAGTTTGTACATTGTATAATTTCTCCAAAATCAATTGCATTTGATGATTTTTTCTATCCGCAACAACGTGATCTTGAATTCTTTTATTAAATGTTATTAAACCTGCTTTTTCATTTTTTTGAAGTGAAATATTTGCGACAACTAAGCTAGAATTGATTGAATAATCCAACAATTTTAAACCATCAAAAGGCATTCGCATCGTTCTCCCTAAGTCAATTAACGAATAAACAGGCTGCGATTTTTCTTCCTGAAATTGATTGACCATCAGTCGATTTGCTTTTGCCGTTGCTTTCCAATTGATTAAACGATATTCGTCACCAATCGTATAATTTTTTATATTTTCAAATTCTGTATTTGTTCCAATTTTTCGAATCCTTTTCATTCCAAATTGATTCTGTAACTGAGCGGTAGAATATAATTGAAACTGTTTTAATTGCAAATAAGAAGGATAACAAGCAATCGAAATTGGTTCGTTTATTTTGATCTTTTTCTCAATCAATCCAAAAACAGAAATAAATACATTTGTTAATCCAAATTTATATGAACCTCGTTCTGTTGGTCGAATTTTGAAATCAAATTTAGTATTTTGACTACTTTTAAATCGTTTTCTAAACTGAAAATCTCTTAATTGTAATTGAACAGGAAACTCTTCTATAATCCTTACATTTAGAGGGAATTGATAATGATTTGTTACGAAAAGTTCCAATTCATTTTCATCACCATTTGAAAGTCGTTCTGGATAATTTCGAAGAACTTCAATGGAAGTTTTAGGAATATAAACCAAAAATATTTCGACAATAACACTGACGATAAAGACAAGTGTCAAAATCTTTGCAATAATGTAAATAGGAGATAGAAAAAATGCAATCACATAACAAAATGCAATGAATAATCCCGCATAAAAAAAGCGATTGGTAAGAAATAAGCTTCTGAAAAATTTCATTAACGAGGAATTTCTACGCGATCAATAATTTGCTGAATAATATGTTGTGTTGTAAAACCTTCCATCTCTTTTTCAGGAACCATCACAACGCGGTGTCCCAAAATTGTATGCGCAATTTGCTTGATATCTTCTGGAATCACAAAATCGCGTCCATTCACCGCTGCATTTGATTTTGCAGCATCTAAAATCGCGATAGAAGCACGTGGCGATGCACCCATATACAAGGTTTGATCGATTCTGGTTTGATGAACAATTGTCGCAATATACGTAATCAACGCTTCGTGTACGAAAACTGATTTTATGCGATCTTGGAACTCAATAATTTCATTTCCTGAAATTACTTTTTCTACCAACGTTTCTTTGTCAATATTTTTGCGTTCTTGTTGTTCTTTCAATAATTCAATTTCACTTTCTAACGAAGGATATTTGACATAAATCTTAAACATAAAACGATCCAATTGTGCTTCTGGTAAGCGATACGTTCCTTCTTGCTCGATTGGATTTTGAGTTGCAAAAACTAGAAAAGGAGCTTGTAAAGGATAAGTTGTTCCATCAACCGTCACTTGTTTTTCTGACATCGATTCGAATAAAGCCGCTTGAGTTTTTGCAGGCGAACGGTTAATCTCATCAATTAAAATAATATTCGAAAAAATTGGTCCTTTTTTGAACTCAAATTCATTGATTTTAGAATTTAAAATAGACGTTCCAATCACATCAGAAGGCATTAAATCTGGCGTAAACTGAATTCTACTAAAACCAGAATCTATCGTTTTTGCCAACAATTTTGCCATCATTGTTTTGGCAACTCCAGGCAAACCTTCTATCAGAGAATGTCCGTTAGAAAGCAAAGCCAAAATTAATTGATCGATAATATCATCTTGTCCGACAATTACCTTTTTCAATTCATTTTTTACAGTTTGCATTTTATGTTGTACATCCGAAAAATCGACTCTATTTTCGAATGGTTGATATGTATTTTCGCTCATTAGATATTTGCTTTTTGTTTATAGTTTTCGATGATTTGATACACAATTTTCAAATCGTGTTCATTTGGTTGATTTTTTTGATAAATATTTTTCAGAATCGTGAATTTTTCAAGACATTCTTCTTGGCTCAAATTTGCTTTTTGTGCAACAATTTCAATGAATTGTTTGTTTGTAATATCGTCTGTTTCGATTAAAAATGTTTTTCTCAATTTGTATAAAAAATAATCGATTTTCTTTGAAACAATGTCTTTTACTTCGCCATTTTCTTGGTATAAAGAGGAAATTGTCTTAGCAAATTCGACGGTATGATTTTCTTCTTTGGTATAAATTGGAATGATGCGTTGTTCGCGTTTGCTTCTAAAAATTAAAAAGAAGAAAAGTAAAACCAATAACGTAATCCAAGCAGCTTTTAGAGCTGGTTCGCTCATTATGAAACGCATCATTGATGAACTTCCTGCATAAGTTTTCGAGGTATTGTACCAAAAAATAGTTTTCCCTTTCAGTGGTTCTAAAACTGATTTAGCATAGAAATAACTGTCCTCATTTAACAAATAATAATTGGTAAAATAAAGCGGTTCTGCGTGATATAAATAATAACCTTTATAATTTTTTGGTTTGATTTTTAAATAATTTGGGTAAGCCTTATCTTTATAAGTAATTGTTCCAAAAATTTCAGAATCATTTGTGATATCGCTAAAATAGTGATGTTCGATTTCTTTTTTCTTCTTTATTTTGAACAATTTATTTGTTCTAAGTTCAAAATTATCATTAATATTTATTGTCTGATTGTACAAGATATTCTCTTCAGATTCCGTAGAATCAGTTGTTGGCGTATCTGTAGAATACGTTTCTTCGTTAATATCTTCTTTTCCATTTGTGTCATCACCAAAATTGTCATAATAATCTGCAATCATCACAATTCCACCATTTTCGGCAATTTTGCTCAATAAATTTTTAGAAACTGTATCAAAATAAATTTCAGAACCGAGCACAACAACTGCATAATCTTTTGCTTTTTTAGGATCAATTTTTAATTCAGAAAGTTTTTCCAAATCTTTCATTTTCCCATTAGATAACTTCCCAAGTTCTTCGTGCATAATAAATAATCCGTACGGATCTTTACTATTTTGATAAAGGCTTACATTCCATGATTTAGGAAGCTTATAACGAAGTTTTGAGAAAGAAAATATAAAAATTCCGATCAATAAAATAGCGCCTAATAGAATACCTAATTTCTTTTTCATGAGGCTAAATATTGGTTAAACTGATTGAAATTTGTCTTGAATTCGTGGTATTTATTTTCATCAATTTTAAATTCTCCAAACCAAACTTGATTGAAAATTTTAGTATTTTGATTGAATAAAATCTTTGATTTTTCGTCTTTTATTTGATTGATAAATTGTTGATTTGTTTTCTTCGGATCCCATTCAATCCAACCTTTTTTATCTAAATTTTGTAGATTTTGATAATGCAAATAACGAATTGCTAAAGCAAAATTTTGTTCTGTTTCTGCTTTATTGATTAATGAATTCAAATTAACTTCGGCTAAATTTTCTTCGATAAAATCAAAATCAGATTCGTCATATAATTTTTTCGAATTTCGTTTAAGAATTCCACCATTTTTGTAAATACGTGTGGCAAGAAAAATTAAGAATAATCCAATTACAAAATAGAAAATGATTTCCCAAGGTAAATAAGAGAGAAATCTAAAAATACCTTCGATTATTTTTGAGAAAAAGCCAGGTTCGAATTCTTTTTTAGGTTTTGGAACATCATTATAATCAAATTCTTTTCCAGCATATTTTTCTTTGAATGCTTTAAATTCTGCTGTTTTTTCTTGTGCAAAAACAACGAATTGAATTAATAATAATGTAAATGTAAAAAATAGTCTAAATTGTTTCATTCGATTCTAAAGTTTGATTGAACGAAAAAGTTTTTTGTCTATTTTTTTGAATCGGATAAATGATGTAATACCAAATAATTAAGATTAATGAAAGGATTATTACCAATAAACTCAATACAATATTAACATCATATAAACGCGTAATAAAACCTTCGATAAATCCAGCTATAATAAACATTGGAACAGTGCTTAATAAAATCATTACCGCTTCTTTTGCTTTGATTGTGAGTGATTTTTTTCGCGATAAAGTTTTTGGAAACATAAAGCCATTTCCAAGCATTAATCCGCAAGCTCCAGCAATAATAATCACCGAAATTTCGATTGTTCCATGCATCCAAATTGCTGACATTGCCTTTCCCAAAACGCCTTCTTTGAAAAACATATAATGAAATGCACCTAACATAATTCCGTTCGAAAATAGAATATATCCTGATCCAATACTGAAAAATAATCCTAATGTAAAAGCAAAAAAAGCAACACGAATATTGTTGATGGTTATAGCTAATGTAGAGCCAGTCTGACTTCCTGATTTGTAAATTGCTGCAGGATCACCTTTTTTGATGTTCATTAACGTTTCGTCTACATATTGATTTCCTAAAATTAATCGTGTAAAATCTGGATCGAAATGCGATGATAAAACGCCAATTAAAACCGCTAAGGCAAAAATTAAGAATGAATACAACAACATTTTGTGATTTTTGTAGACTACATTTGGCACATCTTCTTTGAAAAATTGCACAAATTGATTCCCAGAAGTTCGTTGATCTTTGTAAATTGACTGATGCGCAAATAAAGCTAACTCGTTCAAATAATCTTTTGTCTTACTTTTTGGGTAATAAGTTTGAGCAAACGCCAAATCATTTGTAATTTCGATGTAGTTTTTTGCTAAAATATCTGGATGAACATCAATTTTATTTTTCAAATTATGTTCAATATCAGACCATTTAGACTTATTTTTATCAATAAAATGCGCTTCTCTCATTGTAGAGTAGTTGTTAGTGAACCAAATATATGAATAAACTTTTAGTCAATACACCTCAAAACGTGCAAATTGCTTATAATATTGCACCACTTGGAAAACGTTTGCTTGCGTATATCATCGATATGATTATCCGAATCATATTAGTCTACGGTATGTATTATTTCTCTGAGTTTATTCCGAATAGAGACGAATGGTTTCGTATGGGAATTTATAGTATAATAGGTTTTATATTTTTACTTTATCCGTTGGTTCTCGAGATTTTAATGAAAGGGCAAACAATTGGAAAATGGATTATGAAAATTCGTGTAATACGAATGGACGGAAATCGTGCCAATAATTTTGATTATTTCTTGCGTTGGGTAATTGGAAGTGTCGAATTGTTTTTATTTACTGGACTTATCGCGTTGATAACGATGATTATAAATAAAAATGGTCAACGTTTAGGTGATATTGTTGCGAATACATGTTTGATTGATTTGAATCCGAAATTAGCTTTATCACAAACTATTTTCGCTGAAGTTTCTGAAACCTATAAAATTCGTTTTCCCGAAGTTTATCGCCTGTCTGATCGTGATATTAATATTGTAAAAGAAAATTTTACGTCTGCATTAAACAATAATAATTATGATATTTTATTAAAATTAACGCGAAAACTGGAGGAAATAATGGAGGTGAAAAGTGATGGTTTAGGAAATATTGATTTTATTCAAGTGGTGATTCAGGATCATTATCATTACCACAAAGACAAGTAAACAGTATCTTTGCAAAAAATAAAGAATAAAATGAATTGTCCTTGTTGTTCTGGAAAAGTATATGCAACTTGTTGCGAACCTTTTCATTTGAATATTGAATTGCCAAAAACTCCCGAAGAGTTGATGCGTTCTCGTTACGCTGCTTTTGCAATGGTTTTGCCTGAATATTTAGTTGATACAACACATTCTTCTACGCAAAAAGATAATGATTTTAGTGATATCGAAGATTGGGCAAAATCGAATAAATGGTTAAAGTTAGAAATTGTTTTTGCTAAAGATAATAAAGTTCGATTTAGAGCTTATTACCAAGACAAACAAGGTGAAATCTACGAACATGATGAACTTTCTAGGTTTGTGCAAGAGAATGGCAAATGGTTTTATGTAGATGGCGAGTTTTATTGATTTTTAAAAATAAATTCAGAAAATATTATTTCAAGCGAAGTCTAGAAATTAAAAAAAATGGATATTTTTTTTGAGCAATTACTTTTACAATTCCTTCAATTTATCCTGAATTTCTGTATCATAAATTTCTAAAAAACGTTCGTCATAAGGATAAGTATCTTTGAATCCTTTCTTAATCAAAACTAAGCTTTTATTGTAATTTATTTTTGCAGAATCTTTCCAACTTTATTTTTGAAAGAAAAGTAAAGTATTGAAGCGAGAATTATCACTACAACAATAGTTAAATAGATAAAATAATTAATGTATTTCATTCTATCTAAGATATGTAAACTTTTTGCATAAAAAAACTCAATCCATTGAATTGAGTTTTTTGTTTTCTATTTAAAATATTGTTCTGCTTCTAACACGCTTTCTGGTCGACCTACGTCGATTAAAATTCCGCCAGAATGATCAAAACCAATGATAGATTCAGTTTTCATCAAGTCCATATAAACTTTCATGATAGAAAATTTACCTTTCTCTGTAATTTTATCAAATAGAGTAGGAGAAATAACATGAATTCCACTAAAAGCTAAATCTTTGCAATTGTCTAAAGAATCTACAGCTTTTATTTCTTCTTCTGTTTTCAGATTTCGCCAACCTTTTAATTCATTTTGTTCATTGAAAAATAGTTTACGAGATGAATTTCGATCAGAAACTGCTAACGTTACTAACGCTTTGTTTTCTTGATGTGCTTTGATAAATTTAGCAAGATTTAGATCTGTTAAAATGTCCACATTCATCACCAAAAAATCTTCCTCGAAATTAGCTTTTGCTTTAACCAAACCACCACCAGTTTCAAGAACTTGATCTGTTTCATCTGAAATAGTAATTTCAATTCCGAAATAATTATTATCTTCTAAAAACTCAATGATTTGATCTGCAAAATGATGCACGTTAATCACGATTTCATTAATTCCGAAAGATTTCAAATATTCTATATTTCGTTGCAAAAGAGGTTTTCCATTTACAACTGCTAAAGCTTTGGGATGGTTGTCAGTAAATGGTTTTAAACGAGTCCCAAGACCCGCTGCAAAAATCATTGCTTTCATATTAATACGCCTCGTTTATCCAATTTTTTTCTTCTTGCACAATATGATGTAACGTAACTTGCGCTTCTGGAAATTTCTCTTGAATATGTTTTGCAGTCGCATCAGCAGAATAAACTGATCGATGTTGTCCGCCTGTGCAACCAAAATTAATTTCTAAATTCTCGAAACCTCGTTGCAAATAATCTTCGATCGAAATGTCAATAATTTGAAAAACACCTTCTAAAAAAACTGCAATTTTAGTTTCTGTTTTCAAGTATTTTTTAACCTCTTCGTCGCGCCCTGTTTGTGTTTTATATGCCTGAATTCGACCTGGATTTAGAATTCCACGACAATCAAAAACGAAACCACCACCATTTCCAGTTGGATCGGTTGGAATTCCTTTTTTATACGAAAAACTACGAACGTTGATGTTTAATTTAGCCATTTATTTTATGATTTATGCGTTCTAACGTTTCTGGAAGAACAAGGATTTTTATAATATGTTTTAATTCTGGATAATTTTGTAATATAGGATAATCGATTATTGATTCTAAGTTTTTAAGCCCAAATGAAATACTTTCTAAAAAGTGTTTTTTACGTTCAATAATTCCTCTCAAACCATAGGTTCCTAAAACTTGTAAAAGTCGAGCAACTACACAATATTCGTACGATTGACGAAAATCTATTGGAACTAAAGTTGGAATTTGTTTGGTTAATTCTTGGTAATAAAATTCGTATAATTCTTTTTTAAATTCAAATGGTAAATTGGCTTTTGCTTGCCAAATTAACGAAACCAAATCATAGACAACAGGTCCATATAAACCGCCTTGATAATCGATAAAATAAGGTTCGTTTTGATGAATCATAATGTTGCGCGTTTGGAAATCTCTGAACACAAAACCTTGTGGCGAAAGTTTATCAAATTGAGACGCAAAACGATCAAAATCTTTGATTAATTTTCCTGCATTGTAATCAATTCCTAAGACATCTAAAAAGTAAAAATTAAACTGAAATAAATCTCTTAAAATTAATGTTTTATCTAATTTTGGATACGAAAAAGTATGATTAAAATCGATTTTAGTTGCACCTTGAATTTGAGCAATTGCTAATTTTTCTAATGTCTTAAAATAATAAGGTTTTGCTTTTTCGAAATCATTCAAGACAATATTCATCAGTGTTTCGTCTCCTAAATCTGTTTGAACATAGGTTGCAAAATCTTCTGAAACTGAAACAATTTCTGGAATATTATTGATGACTTTTTTTAAATCTAAAGAGAACTGAATAAATACTTTATTTTCTTCAATATTAGAGCTTTCAGCCAAAATATACGACTGATTTTGATCAAAAAATCTCGAATATACTCGAGCTGAACCTCCTCCTGAAAGTTGAGTTAAACTTTCAATTGCTTTTTGAGTAAAGTTTTCTTGCAAAAATTGAGCTGTAGTATCGTTCATCAGAATATTTTGCGAAAGTTACGCATATCAAAAATGATTTAAAAATATTTGTTTGCTGTAACTTTTTTCAAAATGCTGCATCTATTTAGTAAAAGAGAAACTAATATGAAAAAAATAGCACTTATTATCGCAATGATTTCGTTACAATCATGTATTACAGTAAAAGTTAATGCAGATGTTGATTCGAATAATTTTTATAGAAAAGTGGATAATCCAAATATCAAATCGCAAGGAACTTTTTTTGACAAAGGAGTGGGGGATTCGAAATGGTCGAATTCGAATGGTGATAATTGGACAAAAGCGAAGTTTGAAGATGCTTCTGGAACGAGTTATATCAAGCTAAATGTTTCGAAAAGTTTAACTGCTAATTTTCATTCGAATATTAAATTAGAAGGCGAAATGATTTTTGAAATTGTAGATCAAAATAATGAAGTAGTGTTTAATCGTCAACTTACAAATTCGAAAGAAGAAAATTTTACAGTTGATTTAGCAAAAGGTGATTATCAAGTTCGTTGGAATTCTACGAATGCAACTGGAAGTTATTTTTTGGAATGGAAACAAGATAAATAACATAAATTTTAGCATATTTTTTGGTCGATCGATTACTTTTTTGATGTATTTTTAGAAAGATTTTAAATAAGTAATTATGTCTTTAATAGATGATTTGAAATGGCGTTACGCTACAAAAAAATATGATCCGTCTTTAATTGTTGAAGAAGAAGACGTTAAAAAAATTGTTGAAGCAGCTCGTTTAGCACCAACTTCATCAGGTTTGCAACAGTTCAGAATTTTAGTTATTAAAAATAAAGAATTGCAACAAAAAATTGTTCCAATTGCCTATGTCAGCAAGCGATTGTAGATTGTTCGCATTTATTGGTTTTTGTAGCTTGGGATCGTTATACAGAAGATCGTATTGATGCAATTTACGATTATACAACGGATGAGAGAGATTTGCCAAGAGGTCGTTTTGGTTCGTATACAGATAAATTGAAAGGAATTTATTTGCCTCAAACTTCTGAAGAAAATTTTGCACATACAGCTCGTCAAGCATACATTGGATTAGGTTTTGCTCTTGCTCAAGCAGCAGAATTGAAAATTGATAGTACGCCAATGGAAGGTTTTGATAATGCTGAATTGGATGATTTGCTTGATTTGAAAGAAAAAGGAATGCGAAGCGTTTTAATGCTTCCTTTGGGATACAGAGACAGTGAAGATTGGCTAGCGCCAATGAAAAAAGTTAGAAATCCGATGAAGGATTTTGCTACGAAATTATATGAATAACAAAAAAGCTTTCTCAATTTTGAGAAAGCTTTTTTATTGAATCTATTTTTACAATCCCAACATTTTTGGACCTTGTTCAAAAACAACATCAACTGGAATGTTTTTTGTTTTCAAGACATCTAAATCTTTTTGTAAATCGTCGTGAATAATTCCTTTATCAGCATATAATTTTTTTACACCATCATAATCTCCATTTCCTTGAAGTGTCAAAATTAATTCTGATAAACCATTCATTGCTTTTTCCATTTTAGCTACATTTACTCTGTAACGTCCATTTGTAGTTTTTTCGAAAGCTCCATTTTCAGCAAAATAGTTAAACGCAATCATGTTTGCTTGTCCGTGTGCAGAACTTGCTCCAAAACGAACTGAACGTAAGATTCCAGCCAAGAAAGTC
Source organism: Empedobacter sp. R132-2 (assembly GCF_030324375.1). Taxonomy (NCBI): domain Bacteria; kingdom Pseudomonadati; phylum Bacteroidota; class Flavobacteriia; order Flavobacteriales; family Weeksellaceae; genus Empedobacter; species Empedobacter sp. R132-2. The sequence goes on along the minus strand of NZ_JACAGG010000020.1, from coordinate 11,433 downwards.
ACAAAATAATCTTCTTGTGTTCCTGTCAATTCACCTTTTTTCAACAATTGATTCACCATATACAAACCAAGAATATCAGCTTTTCCTTCTTCTAAAGCTGAATTAGCTTCTTTTAAAGCATCGCGGACAGAACCTTTTTCATTTACTGTATTTTTGATTCCTAAACCATGCGCCACTTCGTGAAACATCACATTAGAAAAGAATGCATCAAATTTGATGTTTTTCTGTTGGCTTTCATCAATCAAAGCAGTTGCAATTGGGGCAAGAATTTTATCAAATTTCGCTTTCATAGCATTTTTTAATTGCAAACGGCGCGTTCCTTTTTCTAGTTGAACTTTTTCATCATTTGGTAAATTAATCGCAATTGTTTTTCCAGCAGCGTTACAATCTCCCGCATAATACACCACATCATACGCATTAAGATCCGAATCAGTTCCAGGAATTTCTTTTTTGTAATTTGCAGAAACAGGTAAATTCTTCTGTAATTCTGGTAAATATTGAACGAATTTTGCCAATTTTTTCGACCATTCAATATCTTTTACTAAAATATATGCAGAATATGAAGTTTTATATCCAAACAATTGATCTTCGTAATTTTCAATCGGACCAACCACCATATCAATATTTGCATTTTTCATATCCATCCAAGCCAAATCACTTGCATAAAAATCATCGCTTATCAAAGCTGCAGCACGTAATTTTAAATATTTTTTAAGCCCAGCATCTTCTGCTAATTCTGATGCTTTTGTTAAATATTCAGCGGCTTTTGATAATTGATTTTTGAAATTTTCGTGGTATGGAATCGAATATAATTTTCCTTCACGATTACGACGAATAATTGAGTAAGGAGATTTACCATCTTTGATATTTGCTTGTTCAAATTCCTCTTTCGTCATATCAATTGGATAGAAAGTTGCACCAGCAGGTTTTGCTCCAATACCGTTTATAAAAGGCGTTTCGTTATTCAATCTATCCCAAGGACCATAGTTTATTTTTGCATATTCTTTGGCTTCACCTTTCGTTTCGTCCATCAAATCTATTTTAGCACCATAAGCTTGTTGCCAAAATAAATCGTCCATAATATCTGCCGTTTTGAACATCAAACGTAAAATCTCTTTTTCGTTTTTTGTTAAATGCGAAATATCTGTTGTTAATGGAACTTGAGCATAATATTGAAAAGCGTAATCTTTTGTCATTTCTATTGAGGTTTGAGTTGATTCTGCTGCTGTTTTTTGAGTTGAACAAGAGCTTAAAACTCCAGCAAAAGCAATCATTCCTAAGAATATTGATGATTTTTTCATTTTGAATGTTTTGGTAAATTTACAACGAAGAATCAAACTAAAAATCATTCTTATTTTTTTTATCCATAAAAATATAATTTAAAATAACCAAGAATCCTGACTCCTAATCCAAAAATTAAAAAGCTTTAGAATGCAATTGTAAGAAGTTAGAGATAGAGCTTTTTTCTTATTCAGATTATCACAAATTTTTGCATTGCTCCCAAGTTTTGATATTAATTCAATTAAAAAATCTCAACTTCTATTGAAATTGAGATTTAATATGGGTGAATGATGGGTCTCGAACCCACGACCTCCGGAACCACAATCCGGCGCTCTAACCAACTGAGCTACAATCACCATTTGGTTTGAATTTCTTTTGAAACTAATTCTAAAGTTTTAGGGTGAATGATGGGTCTCGAACCCACGACCTCCGGAACCACAATCCGGCGCTCTAACCAACTGAGCTACAATCACCA